>JADJPK010000007.1:397500-439018 GCA_016713305.1 Betaproteobacteria bacterium | reverse complement strand
ACGGGTAAGAAATCAATTTCGTAACCAAGGCCTGCCATTTCGCCATCCTCCTCTATTCCTCGAACTCCGCGTTCTTGAACTTGAGCACGTTGCAGTTCTCCTTCACCACGCGCTGCAGGCCGTCATCGAATCCGGAGGGAGACTCGGCCTGGATCTCGATGGCGATCTTCACCTTGACGCCGGGGCGCATGGTGAACTGCTGAACGACCTCGTCGACCAGATCGGCGAACTGCTTCTTCGCCAGGAACGGGTCGAGCTCGATGCTACCGTAGAACTGCTTCTTGATCGATTGCCCCGCGATGCCGCCGCCCGTGGCATAGCCACCCTTGGCCGAGTCCTCCGCGCGGGGCATGCCGCCGCCGGTGGGAACGGTCGTCGTTGCCCCACCGCCGCTGGCGTCGGCGGCCTTCGCACGGGAGGCCTTCTTCCGCCGCGCGCAGCGCCTCCATGTAGGCTGCTGCGGCGACAGGCTCGATCAGCAACAGCGACGCGTCCATGATGAGCGACGTGCGCTTGCCGTAGCTGAAGCCGATGTAGCGACCATCTTCCTTGCCTTGCGCGAAGCCGAAGAACTCACGGCTCTCGGCGCCTGCGGCCATCGTCATCTGGAAGACGGTGTCATCCTTCAAGCGCGGCAGGTAGAGCTGCTGGCAGCTCTGCTGCCAGACGGTGAGCGCCGGAACATCCTTGACGTCATCCTTCCAGAACCAGTCCTTCAGCACTTTGGCCAAGTGGATCGGAGCCCATTCGCTGATGAGCAGCTCGTTTTCCTTGAGGACGCGTTCGATCTCCTGCGACCAGTTCTGGGCGCCTGGGTTGAGCGGAAAGTGCTCCCACATCACCTCAGACAGCCCTTTGCCCGGCCGTGCCTCTTGCACCGGGGCCAGCAGCCACTTATAGGTCTCACGAATCATCCGCCGCACGGTTTCCTCGGCCTGCGAAAGGCTCTCTTGCGCCTGCTTGGCCATCAGGTTGTCGAGGACAATGCGGTTGTCTTTGTAGTCGCCGGCGATGCTGCGCCATGCGAGGTACGAGCGCACGTGGTCCTTCAGGCGGCTCACGCTGTCGTAGTCCGCGGCCACAAAGATCAGGCGGTTCTGCTTGAAGCGGGGCTGGTCGCCGCGCTTCTTCAGGATCTCGGTGGCGCGCTCCACTGCCAGGCTCTGGCCGCTTTTACTGAAGGCCGCATCTGGCGGCAGCACCACCAGCCGCAATGCCCAGTCATCCGGAACGTCGCCGCTGCCAGTGAAGATGTGGATGCCGCCGAACACGCCGCTGGCAAAGCTGCGCTGCACGCGCTCGCGGATCGCTCGGGAACACATCCTCCTTGTCCTGGAATCGGCGCTTGCGTTCTTCCATCTCGCGCCGCAAGTTGGGCCGCGTGTCGAGCCAGAAGCGGTTGTTGGCGTGGTTCAGGTAGTGCAGTCGGTCGGAGAGGCGCCTCCGCGCATCCTTGTAAAGGTTGACCTGCTGGCCGGGCTGGGCGACGCCGAGGAGCACACGTTCCAGTTCGAGGCCGCGCACGAGCTGGTTCGATGTGCTGGGCGCGCTGCCGAGGAAGATCGCGCGGGCAGTGCGGCGGCAGGCCTGCACGCTGCCGAAACGGGTGTCCTTGTTTTCGATCTCCCAAGTCTCGGAGCGCTCGCCATCCACGTCGCGCTCGATCACTGGGTCCCAGCCCTGCGGCAGGTAGTAGATGGCCTCGTTGCGCGTGTCGGCATCCATCAGCGGCACGCTGCCAGGCATGATCAACGGGTCGTTGTTGCCGTCCTTCCACAGGCGATGGATAACCTTGGCCATCAGCTTCAGCACGCCGCGGGTGCGCTGGAAGTTGTCCAGCGTGGACCAGTCCTCGTACAGGCGGTCGAACACCTCGGGATGGATGGGATAGGCGTGGACCAGGCGCTCGAAGTACTTGCTGTCCTGCGTCTCCTGGGGAAAGTCCTCGCGGTTGGCGATGTAGTAGTCCGCGAAAGCGCGGCACACTGACTCCATCGCCAGCTTGTCGTTGATGCTGGTAAAGAGGCGGCGGCGGACGATTTCGAACGCCTCCTCAGTGGCCACCGGCTTCCACAACGCCTGCACGCGGCCGAAGTAGTGTTCGAGCGCACGCAGGGCCTTGACGCCTTGCTGGCTGCCCGCCTCGCGATCCGAGAACGGCAGCGAGGCGAGCAGCACCGCCGTCGGCACCGCCTTCAAGGCCTCGGTGAGTGCCTGCACGAAGGAAAGTTGGGTGTCGTAGGTACCCCCCGAAAGGGTCTTGCCTTCCTCGAACTGCGACACATAGCGCACCAGCTCGTCCATCAGGATCACACACGGAGCGCTGGCCGCCAGCATGTCCGCGAGCTCCTTCTTGCCCGGCGCGGTACCGGTCAGGTCGGCTTCTTTCACGTGCTCGTAGCTGGCCTCGCCGCCCAGCTGCCAGGCCAACTCACCCCAGAGTGTGCGCACCGTGCAGCCGTCATGGACACGGGGCTTGCTGGCCAGGCTCAGCAGATCCACGCCATCGAGCACGGCGATACGGGCCTTGGGCAACTCCGTCACGCCGGCTGCATCCAGAATCGGGGGCACGCCCTGGAGCTCGCTCGCCGGCGCCGCCCCCTTGGCGAGGTGGTAGACCGCCAGCATCGTGTGTGTCTTGCCGCCGCCGAATGCGGTCTGAAGCTGAATGACCGGATCGCCACCTTTGCCGGCCAGGCGCTTGACTACTGAGTCCAGCAGCAGGCGCATGCCCTCGGTGATGAAGGTGCGCTGGAAGAACAGCACCGGGTTCTGGTACTCCTCGTTGGCCGTACGCGCATGCACCCGCGACAGGTCCGCCGCGAACTCGGCCTGCTGGAACTTGCCCTCCCGCACATCGGAATGCGGCTCTGCGATCTCGCGCCAGGGTTTCAGTGTCATGATCTTCCCCAATCAAATATCCAGTTGCGCTTGCGAGCCGACCACGCCCGCTTCGCTGGCCGCTTGCTCGATGGCGCTCCAGGCCGTTACGAGCTCGTTGTAGGCGCGGGCCTCCTCGGCCCAGCCCTTGCGCTCGCAGAGGGTGTAAAGGCGGTAGGCCAGTGCGCGGATGGCTTCGGCGCGGGGCATCATGCGCGCCAGCAGGGCCCGGCGCCCGACTCGCCGTCCTGATTCAGCGCGCGGATGAGGTGGTGCAACGCCTCCCAGACCGACAGACGGGAGTCCGTTTCTGGCGCCCAGTCACGCGGCAACTCTGCCCAGCGCAGTAGCCGCAAGTCACCCTTGCCTGACTCCACCACACCCGTTGCCTGCAGGCCAGCCACGCTGGTGCCCTTGGCGCGGGCCAGCACGTCGCCTTCACCGAACTTGCCCGTGGCCCATCCCTGCTGCTCGAACCAGTGCAGGCAGAACTGCGTGTCGTGGTCGAAGTCGTCTTCCGCTAGGAACCGATTGATCAACTGCAACGCCGTCTTGACGCGCATCGGGGTGCCGTCCGCTTCGAGCACTGCTGCGTACTGGCTGAAGATGGCCATGCCTGGACCGATGATTGCCTGTGACAAGTCGACCGGCGCGACAGGTGAGTTAACTCCGCCTCGAGTCATTTCCGCCAACGCATCCGGAAGGTTGGCATTGAGCTCGCGGATGAACTCTCGGCGTGAGACCGTCGGCGCTTCGGCCTCCTTCCTCTTGCACACCAGCACCACGCTGGAAGCCAGGGCGTTGTTGCCCACAGCCATACGCCGTGCCCCCATCTCCGTGCGCATAGGCCACGTTCCGGTAATCGAAAACCCGGAGGCAATTACTGCCTGGAGGAAAGTCTCCCACCCGCTGCTAGAGGTTCCCTCACCGTCTTCCGTCTCCGACGCTTTGAACGCGTAGTAGATCGTCACCGGAAAAGCCGGATGGGCGGAGCTGCGAAGCTGCGAAATGGCGGCCTGCATTCCATTCATGAAGAATGCGAATGCCTTCTCCTTGCCTCCATGTCGAAACTGATTGGCGACTAGCTCCGGCATCTTCGGAACTGTGATGGTTGCAAACAAGCCTGGGTAGATGTCCCGGATACAGCGACGTAACCAAATATAGAAGTAGTCGGATATGTTGGAATAAGGGACGTTGTCGTAGTAGGGGGTCTGTAGAAACAACGGGAAGAGTCGCTTTATCGAATGAGGTTGCGGCATCATGCTGAACAGCGACGCCGCCTCCCATCGCCGGCAGTGCTTCGACAACCTTAGCTACCCACTGCACCATCCCCAGCCAGTTGCCAGATGAATCGGAGAAGACATTTGTCTCCGCATAATCCCAACTCATCGGGATTGCTTGCCGCCCGAAGGTATGGCCGATCTTCTCCCCGTGTTGTGCCAAGTGCACATTGTTGACCAATAGTCCGCGCACTTGTCCACGACGAAGGCCAGCAATACCGAAATGGCTTCTGAATAAGCTCGCGCCCTGCTCCGCCCTCCGCGAGAGGCCTGTCGTCGTTTGGCATGCCTTGGGCGAGAGCGTCATTGAAAGCCTTCTCACGGACCGAAATAACTGCGTCAGAGAAGTTCGTCAATGCAGTGAGTTGCCGCTTCGAAAACAACTGCTCGAAGTTCTCCAAGCCATAAACCACGCAGTTTGTGCACCCCGCCCAGTGATCGATTGCCGCCGAAGGGATCGGCTCTGCCGGTTCTGCCTGTGCAGCGATCGCTGCCACTTCGTCACTCGGAGATAAGTAGAGTCGTCCTTGAGGGACCATCGACCACAACTGCAAAGAGCTTCTGCCCCAATCGCCCAGCTTTTGCCTCTGAGCGGATGTAGCTCAGAGGGATAGGGGTGTCCGACATGATGCACATCGCCCCTTTCGACCCACCGTCTGCTCAATCTTCGGTGAGCCCGTGGTCCGGACGACAAACGAGTAGCTGCCGTTTTCGCGATCAACTACGGGATCAACCCAGGCTTCTTTGCCTTCTTTGGCCGATACCCAGAATGATCGAACCAGTGGAACATCGACGGAATTCAATGCGGGGTTTGGGCTCTTCACTGTGCGGGCACAAAGCCATGCAATAGCAGTCAACTCTTGGCCGACCAAATGCTGAATTTCGGGTCGGTCCTTGACCATCGCCGTGGTTATTCTCACCTTTGGATAGAGGTGGCCAATCTTCTTTTCGACAGAATTACGCACCCACGCACCGTAACGTCGGACATCCTCGGCGAGGCCACGTGCTCGGGACCAATCTTCATGCAGGTTCGACTGTCGAGCATCTCCAAGAGCGGGACCTACTGGCCTCATCCCCGCAAAGCGCGGCGGAATCTCGATCATCGCCTTGTTGATCGTCACCGCGACCGGGTTCAGGTCCGACGCGTAGCTATCCAGCCCCAGGCGCTGCGCCTCCAGCGGGATGGCGCCGCCGCCGGCGAAGGGGTCGTGGAAGGCGGGGAGATTCTCCGGGTTGAACAGCTTGGCCGCCTGCGGATGGTTCTTGTTGAGCTCGCAGGTCTCGCGCCAGGAGCGGCGGATCTCGGCGCGGGCGCGTTCCAGCACCTCCTCGTTGTTGGTGTTCTCCCACAGCACCAGATCTTCCATGATCTTGAACAGGCGCTCGCGCTCGAGGCTCACTGCGTCTTTCCAGGCGCGGGTACGTCGATCGCCCTTGATGGTTTCGGAGGGGTCATTGACCATCTGCGCAAAGATCACTGCGCGCGCCGCCGCCAGGGGCCGGCGCGCCCACCACAGGTGCAGGGTGCTGGGGTGGCCGTGGCGGATGGACTTCTCGCGCGCCGCAGCTTCGTTGATGGCGTCGAGCGGTAGCGCCACTTCGATGAGTTTCTTGGGGGCTTTGATGCTGGTCATTCTTGAAGTCCTTCAGCGCCAGGTGGCAGGGCGTGCGAGCACGTAGCCATCGGGCTTGACGAGTTGTTCGGGCAGCTGGCTGGCCCGCAGCTTGTCTTCACCAATGGTGAGGTAGCCGTTGGCGCAGCGCTTGAGTTCGTTCGAATAACGACTGGGCGGAAAGGCGACGACGATGCGCTTTTGGGCAAAGCGCTCGCGCACCCTGCGGATGGGTGTCGTCAGATCGCTGTCACCAGATATGACGAGCGCTGTGTCGAAGGCGTTGTCAAAGGCATCGCCGAGCAACTGAATGGCGATGTTCACGTCCGTCATCTTCTCTTCGTAGTCGGGCCAGCTCGAGCCGCACTGCCGGCACTGGCGTGTCTTCTGCAGGTAGTGGCCGAACTGGCAGCGCACGCCGCGCAGGGCCAGGGCTTCGAGGTAGTCGTTCTGCCGCTTCTGGTCAGCCGAGTTGCGGCCATTGGCGCGGATGCGGGCCGTGAAGTAGTGCGTGGCCAGCAGTTGCTGCCCAGGCTTGAGGAGGCTCTGTGCAAGCGCTGAGACGTCGAGCCAGTAGTAGCGCTTGAAGCTGGAATCCTTCAACCCGAAGTAGAGGTTGAAGCCGTCCACGTAGGCCGTCACGCGCTGCATGGCTGGCCTCCGGAAACGCTGCTCGGCTTGACAGCAGAGCCTGGTCTGACGACAATATGGCGCATTAACCCCGCCGGAGATAGCATCTCCGGCCCGACGCCTCCCTCGGGAGGCGTCTCTTCTTGCAGCCCCGCCAAGGTGAGCAGCCCTGGCCCGACGCCCTCCCCGTGAGGGCGTTTCTGTTTCTGGGCATAGATCGGGCTCACAGCGAGCCCTCCGCCGCCGTGGCGCGCGCGAGCAGCGCGTCCAGGTCCAGGTTGATGCTGGTCACCGCCCAGTCGGGCTCCTGGGTGAAGGGCTTGCGGATGTAGAACGGCCCGGCGTAGCCGTCGCCGTCAACGAGCACGATGGCCAGGATGAACTTGTCCGCCTGGTTGAGGCCATAGAGGATCTCGTTGCGGGTGACCGTGATCGTGGTCTGACCCTTGGCGCGACCTTTGACCTCGATGTGGCGCGAGGTGGGCAGACGGCCGTCGAGGGCTTTGGGGATGCTGGTGACGTCCCAGCCGCATTTCTGCGCCGAGACGTCGATGACCTCATGGCCCAGCGCACGCTCGGCATCCATCACCGCCTGCATGGCGATGCGCTCGATGCGGGTGCGCGCGTCGGCATCCGCCGACCAGCCGGGCTGACCCTTGCGCTGCAGCAACAGGCCCGCCGGGATCACCAGCGCACCGCCCAGCACGACCGGTGTGGCGGAGACCACATGACGCATGGCCAGCAGCTCCTTCTCGCGCGATTCGCGGCGTGCGGTCAGGTCGTCGATGGTGCGGCGCACGTTCTCCAGCGTCAGACGCACATCCTTGCCGGCAGCCAGGTCGTCTTGCAGCTTGATGTAACGGTCGGACCAGAAGTTGATTTCCTTGACCAGACGCTCATGCACGGCGGCCAGGGTTTTGTCCACCGCCTTCTCGCGGCGGGTGCGAACTTCATCGAAGTGTTCGGGCACCAGGAAGCTTCCGGCATGGGCCAAGGCCTGTTGCTCGAGGTCTTTGGCGATCCACGGGGCGGCCAGCACGTCTTCGATCAACGTGAGGTCGGCAGGCGCAATGGGCTCCAGGTCCAGGTGAGGCGCCCAACCGGCGTTGATGGCGTGTCCCTGCGGGTCGATCTCGACGAACTGCATGCGACGCGAGACGATGCGCGCGGGGTCTGCCCCTTCCTTGACGGCGTGATCGACAATGAACATCACCTTCGGGGTGATGCCCATATCACTCGGGTCCACCAATACCGCCCCTTGCTTGAGCTTGTTGCGGTGAGCTTCCAGCACAAGGTCGGTGACCGCCTGCATCAAGGGGTGACCGGGATGGATGAGGCTGGCCATCGGGGCGCCGACACGGTCGGTCAGCCGCACGTACTGCTTCTCGAAGCAGACGCGCTCGTAGCGGCGTAGCCCCGGGTCGGCAGTGCGGCGGTCGCGGCCGGTGATTTGCCGGTCGCGCTCGCGGATGATGGCCGGGACGTTGGTGATTTCGTAGCGCCCAGGCTCACGCGGGCGCAGCTCGGCGCCCAACTGCTGGAAAGCCTGCTTGAAGAAGGCGCGGATAAAGAAGGGCTGCAGCTTGCGAGCCTCGGCCTTTTCCATTTCTTCCTTGACGGCAAACAGGCGCTCGGTGCTCATCACCTCTTCGCACAGTGCATTGCGTTTGATGATGTTTTCAAGGTGCTGGGTGTCCAGCGCGCCTTCCACCTTCTTGAGCAGGCGGGCACGGACTTCAGGGTCCGCGCCGTAGCGGATGGCCTCGATTAGTAGGTCCTTGAGGCTGGCTTGTCCTCGAAGACCTCGCCCAGGATGTCGAACACTCGACCACCAAGGGCTTCGCGCTCCACCTCCAGCTTCTCGAACAGGCGCTGGAAGACGTCACCCTCGCGGGTCTCGGCGGCCACCATGTTCCACAGATGGCAGACCTCACGCTGGCCGATGCGGTGGATGCGGCCAAAGCGTTGCTCCATCCGGTTGGGGTTCCAGGGCAGGTCGTAGTTGACCATGAGGTTGGCGTTTTGCAGGTTGACGCCTTCGCCAGCAGCGTCTGTGGCCAGCAGGACGCGCACCGTGGGGTCGTTGCGGAACAGCTCCTGCACCTTGCGGCGCTCTTCGCGCTTGACCCCACCGTGGATCATCACCACGGCTTCTTCGCTGCCGATGAGGCCGCGGATCTTCACCGCCAGGTAGTTCAGCGTGTCGCGGTGCTCAGTAAAAATGATGAGCTTGCGCTGTCGCCCCTCGGCGTCGCGCATCTCCGGCGTGTCTTGCAGCAGGCGGGAGAGCTCATCCCACTTGCGATCCTGACCGGAATGCACCACCTGGCGGGCCTGCTCTTCCAGGCCTTCGAGGATGATGATCTCGGCCTCCAGTTCCTGGATAGTCTGGGCCGCCGTGGCCTGGTCGACCACGGCCTCTTCGAAGTTCTCATAGTCTTCGGGCGACAGGGCGTCGGCAGCTTCCCACATGTCGTCTGGCAGGCCGTTGTTGCCACCCAGGGTCTCGGCCAGTGACTGGCCGCGCTGACGGAGTTTTCTCTTCCTCGACGCGGCGCTTGAGCTTGTTGCGCCGCCGTTTGAGCGACTGATAGATGGCCTCCGGGCTGGAAGCCAGGCGGCGCTGCAGCGCCGTCAAGGCGAAGCCCACCGTGCCCTTGCGTCCGCTGTCGGCCAACTGGTCGGCCTTGTTGAACTGCTCCTTGACGTAGTCGGTGACGGCCGCGTACAGGGCAGCTTCGGGATCGGAGAGCTTGTAGTTGACGGTGTAGGCCCGGCGCTCGGGGAACAGCGGGGTACCGTCGAACTTGAGCAGTTCCTCCTTGACCATGCGGCGCATGAGGTCGGACACGTCCACCTTGTGCGCGCCGTCACGGAACTTTCCGTAGAAGCGGTCGGCGTCCAGCAGCGACATGAACAGCTGGAAGTCCTCTTCCTTGCCGTTGTGCGGCGTGGCCGTCATCAGCAGGAAGTGGCGCGTGACCGAACCCAGGAGCTCGCCCAGCTGAAAGCGCTTGGTCTTGTTGACCTTGTTGCCGAAGTAGTTGGCCGAGAGCTTGTGGGCTTCATCGACCACCACCAGGTCCCAGCGCGACAGGCGTAGCTTCTCTTGCAGGTCGTCCGTGCGGGACAGTTGGTCGACGCGGGCGACCAGCAGGTCGTGGTCGTCGAAGGGGTTTCCGCTGCGCGACTGTTCGACCTGCTCGCGCGAAAACAGCGGAAACGACAGGCCGAGCTTGTCGAACATTTCGTCCTGCCACTGCTCGACCAGGCTGCCGGGGGCGACGATCAGCACGCGCTTGGCATCCGCGCGCATCAGCAGCTCGCGGATGAAGAGGCCTGCCATGATGGTCTTGCCAGCGCCGGGGTCGTCGGCGAGCACGTAGCGCAGCGGCTGGCGCGGCAGCATCGACTCGTAGACCGCCGTGATCTGGTGCGGCAGCGGCTCCACGTTCGACGTGTGCACCGCCATCATCGGATCGAACAGGTGGGCCAGGTTGATCCGGTAGGCCTCGGTGGCAAGTTTGAAGTCCTCGCCTGGGGCGTCGAAGGCCCATGGGCGGCCGGCTTCGGCCAACGACAGGTTGGCCTCGTCGGTGCGGAACAGCATCCGCTCGCGCAGCGAGCCGTCGGCGGTCTTGTAGTAAACGGTGAGGGCGTTGTCACCGACCGGCTCTGTCGTGACGATGCGCACGACCTGCCCGGGCTCCAAGCCCGAGATGGCCGCGCTCTTCTGGATCTGTTCGAGCTTCAGCACGCTCAACCCTCCTTGCTTGTCGTGTCGTAGCCCGGGGCGAGCACCAGGTTCGTGACGCCGTACAGCGCCTGGCGATTGCGCAGCCACAGGTGGTGCTCGCCACCCTTGAGGCTGTGATCTTCGGTGCAGTCCACGTTCCAGCGGCGCAACAGGTAGCCGGCCATCGCCGCACGGGTCCGCACCTTGAGCACGCCGCCGTCCATGCCGTATTCGGCCTCCAGGGTGTCGGGGTGCTGCACGTTGGCCGGATGCGGCACGAGCTCGAGCTCGGTGATCCGGTTCCACTGGATGTCCTGATCGGGCTTCTCGTGGTCGGCCACAGGGCCGGGCAGGATGCGGGCGGCGTCGAGGCGGCCCAACACGAAGTCGCGGAACTCACCGCTGCGCCGGTCGAAGGCGCGGACGTGCCAACGAAGGCCGCTGTCGGCCAGTGCGAACGGGACGATCTCCCGGGTCGTCAGCCCGCTCGACAGTGCGCGATAGGCGACCTCAACAGCGGCGCCTTGGTGAATGGCGCGGGTCAGGACGGACAGCAGATCCAGATCAATCTTGCCCGGCAGGCTGGTGCCCTCCTGTGCCACGACACCCTTCCAGCGGATGGGCTCGCCGTCACCGTAGCCCTGGGACAACCAAGTGAGGATCCGCTCGGCGGGGAAGTCAAACAGGGGGCGGAACCAAGGGGCGCGGACGTAGACCCTGCCCTTGGTGTCGTACTCCATATTGCCTGGGGCCAGCTCCTTGTACTGGGCGATGTCCCGCGTGGCCGCAGCGGCCTGGATACCGAAGCGCGTCACCAAGTCCTGCCGGCGGATCTCGCCGACGAACCGCAGGCGCAACTCGACGAACGCGAGCCGGTCGCGTTGCGCCTGGGTCATCTCCGGGAGTCGGTCGCTCGACATGTTCGTGTGCTAGTTTCCGTAGCTTTTGCGGAAGCATACGGATATCCAAAACGAACGTCAAGCAGTCGTAAAAAGCGCTGATGTGCGTTGCAAAATGATTAGCACATGCAGCATGGACCAGCGGCGATCCGCTTGGGTGTCGCGTCAGGTCACGACTTGCCCCCCCTCGTTGCTCCCATCACGCACTTCGCGTATACTTCGTCTCAGACGCTCCAGCCTTGCTGCGGGAGCTCTAATTCCGAGGCCCGTACGAAAGTGCGGGCTTTCGCGTTTCTGGGGGTCAGTATTCACTACATCGCGTACCTGGATGAGTTCGGCCACATCGGCCCTTTCGTGAGCCGGCAACATCCGCAGCACAACACCAGCCCCGTCTTCGGGCTGGGTGGGTTTGTGCTGCCATCCAGCAAGGTCCGGGCTTTTGCGACCTGGTTCTACCAGCTGAAGTGCAATCTCCTTCAGTTCGAGATCGACCGCGATGGCATCCCAGCCTATCAGTGGGAGAAGAAGGGCGCTGCCCTCTACACCACGACGAACGTACTGAAGTACCGGGAGTTGCGCAACGCGACCTTCCGTCTGATGAACAGGATCGAGCGTGATGGCGGGATGGTCTTCTACGTCGGCCTTCAGAAGACGCACCCGCCCGAAACTCACAACCCGAAGAGCTTGTACCGGGCAGTGCTGCGCGAGTCCATCAAGCGCATCGATCAATTCTGCGATGCACGCGGGGCCCACTTTCAGATCATCCTGGATGAGCTAAAGAACCAGGATGACTTTCGAGGGCAGATCGTCTCTGAGGCGTCTATTCAGATGTTCGGCGAGGCACGCGCAACGATGATCGAGCCCCCGATCCAGGCCGAGAGCCATCTGTTCCAGACGCTTCAATGCGCCGACTGGTTGTGCGGGCTGATTGGCCGCGTCGGTTGTCACCGTGCTGCCCGACGCGTACGCTGATCTTGACTGGACGGCGAAGTACTTCATCCACCGACTCAATCGTGCTGCACCCAACAGCGGAATCCGTCGGGAGCGGCCTGCCCTCCTGGGGATGCAGCTCCCGTCGAGCAGCCGCCGGCATCTGATTGACTGGTAGCGTGCAGCGGGCGTCTGCGGGGAGCGTACGATTGCCTACGGAACGCTCACTGATCTCAAGGTTTCCTCGCAAAGCCGCGACCGTTGTAGCGACAGGTTCTCTTTGCGCAAGCACTCCACCACCAATATAAAGGCCAACCACTCTCGGTTGGCCTTTTTTCTGTGCGCCCGGCATGGGCGCACTCCTGTGGGTGAAAGTCCCACCGTAAGTTGATCACAGCGAACGAAGCGAAGCGCAACTGCATGAGGGCGACCGAGTGTGGGAAGGAAGCGTGGAGCGAAACTGGAGCAATCTTGATGCTCCACGACAATCTCAGCCGAAGCGAAAGGCGCTTTGCACCGCGCCCAGGACACGGTCCTCGAAAATCTTCGCACCGGGATCGGCCCCGCCTGCGCCGGCGACGACCATGAGCGGTATCAGGTGTTCTTCGCGCGGCGCGGCGTCGCGGGCACCCGGGGCAGTGATCCAGGCAGCGAGGCGTCGCTCGCGCTCGCGGGCATCCGGGTGGCAAACCGCCTCGGTGAGCCACTGGTCGAAATCGAGCCCGTGTGTCTGCGTCGCGCCCGCGCGCATCGCCGCCATCATCACCCTCATGTTGTGGTAGCTGTTGCCGGAACCGATGATGAGCACGCCCGCCTCGCGCAGGGGCACCAGGGCCCGGCCTGCGGCCAGGTGGGCGGCCGGGTCGAGATCGGCGCGCAGCGACAGTTGCACGCAGGGAATGTCGGCGGCCGGGAAAGCGACCTTGAGCGGCACGAAGACGCCGTGATCGAAGCCGCGCGTCGCATCGAAACCGCAGCTCATGCCGCCCTGGGTCAACAGGCTTGCCACCCGTTCGGCGAGTTCGGGCGCACCGGGCGCGGGCCAGGTGAGATGGTAGGTGTGCGGCGGAAAGCCGTAGTAATCGAACAGCAGTGCCGGCGCGGCCTGTTTCTGCACGGTGAAGCGCGGCGCCTCCCAGTGGGCCGAAATCACCAGCAGGGCCCGCGGCCGTTCCGGCAACAGTGTGGGCAGCATTTCCAGGAATTCGCGATGCCGAACCCAGGTGTCGGGCGGGTCCCAGTCCATGAAGAAGCAGGGCCCGCCGCCGTGGGGGATGAACAGCGTGGGCTGGCGCATCAGAATTCCGTGTAGCCCTTCGCGTCCGGCGTGTAGAAAGTGGCCGGGTCGGCGGGTGTGAGCGCGGCGCCGGTTCTGAGCTTGTGCACCAGGTCCGGATTGGCGATGAAGGGCCGGCCGAAGGCGACCAGATCGCCCTTGCCCGCAGCGAGATCGGCCTCGGCGCGCGCCGCGTCATAGCCGCCGGAGAGGATGGTGCGACCCTTGAAGGCCGCGCGAAGCTTGGCTTTCAGTTCGTCGCTCGGCGCCGGTGCGCCCATGGAGCTGTGATCGACGATGTGCAGATAGGCAAGACCCATGTCGCTCAAGGCTTCGGCCAACCGCAGGTAGAGCGCGTCCATGTCCGCATCGGGCGCCATGCCGTTAAAGGTGTTGTAGGGCGAGATGCGCATGCCGACCCGCTCGGCGCCGATGGCGAAAGCGGCCGCCCGGGCCACTTCCAGGGCAAAGCGCAGGCGGTTTTCGATGGAGCCGCCCCAGCGGTCCGTGCGCCGGTTGGAGGCGGTGTTGAGGAACTGATCGATGAGATAACCGTTCGCGCCGTGCAGCTCCACGCCGTCGAAACCCGCTGCGATGGCGTTGCTGCACGCCTTGGCAAACTCGCCGATGGCGGCTTCGATGTCGGCCTCGGTCATTGCCTCCGGCACCGGGTGAGGCTGCATGCCTGCACTGTCCGTCCACATCTCGCCGGGCGCGGCCAGGGCAGACGGTGCCAGCAGGCGCGTGCCCGCCGGCAGATTGGCCGGATGCCCCACCCGGCCGGTGTGCATGAGCTGCACGAAGATGCGCCCGCCGGCCGCGTGCACGGCATCCGTCACCTTGCGCCAGCCGGCGACCTGTGCCTCGGAATAGAGGCCGGGGATGCGCGCATAGCCCAGACCGTTGGGCGAGGGTGAAGTGCCTTCGGTGATGATCAGCCCCGCCTCGGCGCGCAGCGCGTAATACTTGGCCATCAAATCGTTGGGCACGTTGCCAATGGCGCGGGAGCGGGTCATGGGCGCCATGACGATGCGATTGGGCAGTGTGAGGGGCCCGAGGGTGAGCGGAGTAAACAGGATGGTCACGTGCGCTTCTCCTTATTGTGAGGTTGGAATCAGGCCTTCGGCCGCGAGTGCCGCCTGCACCGCCGGGCGGGCCGCGACGCGGCCGAGATAGGCACCCAGTCCCGGCCAGGGGGAAAGATCCACGTTCACGTATTTGGCCCAGCCGAGCACGGTGAAGAGGTAGGCATCGGCCACCGTGAAGTCCTCGCCCAGCGCATAGCTGCGACTGCCCAGCCGCCTTTCCGCCTCACCGATGCGCCGCTCGAGCTGCGCGCGGACGATGGTCTTCGCTGCGTCCGCAAACGCCGGGTTGAAAAGCGCGCCGAAGCCCTTGTGCAGTTCCGTGGAAATGAAATTGAGCCATTCCATCAGCCGGTAGCGCGCCAGGGTGCCGGCCGGCGGGGCCAAGCGCCTGTCGGGCACCCGGTCGGCCAGGTACTGCACGATGGCCGGGCCCTCGGTGAGCACCTCGCCGTCGTCGAGTTCCAGAGCCGGGACGTAGCCCAGGGGATTGATGGTCTTGTAGTCGCGGCCGGCTTCGGTCACGCCGGTCTTGAGATCGACACGCTCGAGGGCGAAGTCAAAGCCGCCTTCGCGCAGCACGATGTGGGGCGAGAGCGAACAGGCGCCGGGACTGTAGTAGAGCTTCATGATCCTCCTCCAGGTTCATTTACGGGAGCAGGTTTTATATAGTAACCTTCATAAGAGAACAAGAAGGATGGTATGCCGCCCATGGTTACTCCGAGGGAACCGATATGATCGACGACGACGCCCTGCCAGCCGAGGTGGAGAGCGCCGGTGGCAAGACCGCGCCGGTCGCGGGCCACCGCAGTTGTCCGGTGCGCGACGTGCTCGACCGCCTGGGCGACAAGTGGTCCACGCTGATTCTGGTGACCCTGTCGAAAGGCCCGCAACGCTTCAACGCCCTGGCGCGCGCCGTGCCCGACATCTCCCGCCGCATGCTCACCGAGACGCTGCGCAGCCTGGAACGCGATGGCCTCGTCTGGCGCGAGGTCACGCCCTCCACACCGCCCGCCGTGCGCTACGGGCTCACCCCGCTCGGCGCATCCCTCATGCCGCCGCTTACGGCGCTAATCCGCTGGGCGGAAGACAACCAGCCCAGGATCGCTGCCGCCCGAGCGGCCTACGATGCACGGGCCGGCAAGAACGGGCCCGACAATCGAGGGTGAACGAGGCCAGCCCGTCATCGTTTTTGTCGGCCCCAAACTGATTCCAGGAAGCGCTGCTACTCCGGCAGTTCATTCAGTTCGTAGCTGGTGCTACGCCCGCCGGCATTCGATTTCCGTAGTACGCCACGCATCAGCAGATCGTTGATGTCGCGCAGTGCCGTGTCCGGCGAGCATTTGGCGATGGCCGCCCACTTGCTGCTGGTGAGCTTGCCCTCGAAACCATCGAGCAATTTGTTCAACAACTTCACCTGCCGCTCGTTCAACGGGGTCGTCGCCCAGCGCTGCCAGAAGCGCGCTTTCGTCAGGACAGCGTCCAGCGTGTGCTGGGCCTGGTCCACCGCACGATGAAGCGTGTCGAGGAACCACGCAAGCCACTCCGGTGACATCCATCGACCGGTTGTCAGGCACATCCCTGTGCCTGCCCCCTTCGGGGCTGCCGCGAAAATTTGCTCCCGGCAAATTTTTCTGGGTCCGCTCCAGGATGTCGTAGTAGGCATTGCGTTCGCGCTGGATCTGCGCCGACAAACTGTAGAAGCGCTGCGGGCTGCCATCGGCACGCGCCAGCAGCCGGTCGCCGATGGCCCGGGCGATACGGCCATTGCCGTCGTCAAACGGGTGCAAGGTGACGAACCACAGATGGCCGAGCCCTGCCTGGAGCAGCGGCGGTTCGTTCGACGCGGCATTCAGCCAGTCGAGGAAACGGCTGGTTTCGTCTTCGAGGCGATCAGCCGGCGGTGCTTCGAAATGCACACGCTGCCGGCCGATGGGGCCGGACACCACCTGCATCGGGCCGGTGGCATCGTCGCGCCAGCCGCCGACCTTGATCCTGGAAAGGCCGGAGTAGCCGGTGGGAAACAGTGCGGCATGCCAGCCGAACAGACGCTCCCGCGACACCGGCACCTGACAGTTGGCGGTGGCGTCGAGCACCATCTCGACCACGCCTTCGACATGGCGATCGACCGGAGCGAGCGCGCCGATGTCGACGCCCAGCCTTCGGGCGATGGACGAGCGCACGGATTCGACGTTGAGCTGCTCGCCTTCGATCTCGCTGGTCTTGACCACGTCCTCGGTGAGCGCCGCGAGACTCGCTTGGTCACGCAAGGCCATGCCGACGTCAGTCAGACGCCCCATCAAAAGCCCCTGGGCACGACTGACTTCGACCATGGGGCCAGCCAACGCCGCCAGGTCGAAGCGCCAGTTCGGCCAGTCCGTGGCCTGCCAGATGTACTTGTAATCGCCGCTTTTCATGCGGAGATTATGAGCCGCAATCTCCGCATGCGCAAGTCAATCGCCGCGCGTTTTGCGGTGAATGTGAGCATCATTCGCCGCATGGTGGGTCGCCGCGCCCAGGAATGGGTGTAAATAGGTGTGTTATTGGCTGTGGCAACGGACGCGGGTTCAGTTCCCGTTTAGGGAATTGAACTGGCCACGGAAAGCAGACGAGGTTGAGTCCGTATTCCGACTACCAATCAGTCCGAAAAACCTGTTTGATCGTCCGCTGCCGACGGGCGTACCGGCAGGCTTTTCGCTCCGGTTCGCACTGGTTCGCAGCAACCCGCAGCGCTTCGATTCCGTACTTTCAATAGTCGTTTGGTGCGGGGTACCATCCCACCACCAATCGAACAGGACGGGCTCACTCGCAAGGGTGGGCCCGTTTTGTTTGGTGGGGCCGGTGCGCTCACATGGAAGGTCCTGGCAACTCCGTCAGCAGCATGTCGTCCCGTCAGAACCGGTCCGACCGTTCCTCTCCATTCCCGCCATTGCTAACATCGGGCATCGATGCCATTCCTCAGTTCTGCAGGCAGCGAGTCGGACCACCGCCGCCCTTGTATACATTGATTGCGATGCCGCTTGTGTCCCAAGGCATTGCCCACGCCCCTGACCGGAGACGATGATGCTCACGCTCTACGAACACCCGCTGTCCACCTATGCGATGAAGGTCAAGATCGCGCTTCGCGAAAAGGGACTGGAATTCCAGTCGATCATTCCGGACGGCATGGCCAACGGGACCGCGTCGGGCGCTTTCGTCGAGGCCAGCCCACGGGCCGAGGTGCCCTCGCTGATCGACGGCGATACCGAGGTCTTCGATTCGACGGTGATCCTGGAGTATCTGGAGGACAAGTGGCCGTCGCCCGCGTTGCTGCCAGCCAGCCCAGCCGCTCGGGCCCGAGTGCGTATGCTCGAGGACGTGATGGACACCCAGTACGAGGCCAACAACTGGGGCACGATGGAAGTACTCAAGGCGCGACGCGCTACCGGGGCGCTGGCGGAACAACTGGTGAACTTCGGCCGGGATCGCATGGCTCAATTGCAGCGCTGGCTCGACGTGCAACTGGGCGACTCGCCCTGGATGAATGGCGCGAACTTCGGCTGGGGGGACATCGTGACCGCGCCTTACGTGGCCCGCACCACACTCAACTGGGGCTATGAGCCCGCGACGCCGCGCATTGCAGCGTGGCTCGACCGCTGCCGTGCCCGTCCCTCAGTCGCTCAAACGGTCGACGAGATGCTCAAGGTGTTCGGGAGTCTGCCCGACTTCCCCACGCTCATCGCCGACGGCAAGATCAAGCGCCAGTACCGCGATCACCGCCTGGAATGGATGATCGCCGGCGGCGGTCTGGAAGTGGTGCGCGAAGGCATCGAGAAAGGCACGATCCGCTTCGGTCGACTGCCGGGCGCGTGATCGCATCGGTCTGCGGCGCCCCAACGACCCTGCGCCGGTTTCAGGCAGTGCATGTTGCCGTTGAAGCGCTGACGAGCAGAGGAGTCATCGGGCTCACTCGCAGGAGTGGGCCCATCTTGTTTCTAGCCTCAAGTCTCCCATGCTTCGCCGAAGCGACGAAGGGCGCCAATCAAGCAGCAGTGCAGCGTCTCTCCAGAACCGGGAACTGACACGGCAAAGTTCGTCGGAGTCGCGCGACGTCATTGCGGAGTCATGCGTCCTGATGCGCTGAAAGTACGAGTGGGTCGAACAGACTGCTCCTCAGGCCGTCTGCCGCATCAACGGCCTGTTGCTCAGCACGAGATCCCGGACGATATCCATGCGCACGTCCTTGTCTTCGTTCGCGAAGAGGCAGATGCAATTGGCGCCGAACTTCTCGAAATCACGCGTTTCGACATGGGCCCCTGGAACCTCCGACATGTTCTCCGTCTCGCCGATGAAGATCACTTCATGTCGGGCACGCCGAAACGTCGTTTCCTGAACGAAGCGCTTCGACACGAAATACACCGCCGCTACGGAACGGAAGCGCGTCCCCAGGGGCCAAGTGCCAAAGCGGTACTTGTTACCGGATTGGCCCACCATCATCACATCGCCATACTGCTTCTTGATCATGCTCGCCCCTGTTCAAGCAGTCATGGTACGCGCAAGCGCGACCGGGCCGGGAACAATTTGCCATTGCCCACTGGAAGTTCAGGCCGGCATTTCCTGACTATCTGCAGAAACACGAGCACAAACGTCCCAAATCGGTCATAGTGCCGGGCGGCGCATGGGCAGTTCGAAGTCGGGGATCGTTTATCCGGATTTCCGATGGTCCCGTCGACGGACCGGACCGTGACACGCCGATCCCGCTTTTCCCGTCCTCACAGGCACGTGCAGGAGTCATCGCTCTGCGACGCGCCGAGTGGTCTCGCCCCCTGCCTCCGACCAACCCCGGGTGCCGGAGACCGGACCAAGCGCCTGCGCGGCGTGTGTTTCGAAGGATGTCTGCGCGAAGTTCCCATGACCCGTCTCCCTAGCTCGGCGACGGCCTTGTCGTGTGCGGTTGACGTACTTGGCCATGGACCTGCTGCCATTCACCCAATGGGTCATTGGCCGCGGCACCGTCTTTTTCAATGAAGTCCCTTCAGGGAGCCTACATGGCGAAAGAAGAACTGATAGAAATGAATGGCGTCGTAACCGACGTGCTTCCGGATTCGCGCTATCGCGTGACGCTGGAGAACGGCCATCAGGTGGTGGCCTATACGTCCGGCCGGATGCGCAAGCATCACATCCGGATTCTCATGGGTGACAAGGTCTCTCTGGAACTTTCCACCTACGATTTCAGCAAGGGCCGGATCACCTTCAGGCACCTTGATCGCCGTGGTGCCCCTGCCCCTGCCCCGGTCCAGCGCCGGCACTGACCTTCGTAGCCGCGTCCGCAACCGTCTCGTCCCCACGATTCCCCTGTCCAGGGGGCGGAAGCGTCGACAGATATGTCGGTGCCTGATCGCGAGCGAGAACATCCTTTGATACTCCCCGTGGGTCGCCACTGATCGGGCTGCCCCGGGCGGCGACCGGGAACGAGGCAGGAAGCCCCGCGAACAAGGATGCCTTCGTCAGGCAGGTCCGCACTGCATCCCTTTGGGCGGCACAGCACTTGCCCCTGTCGAACTGCGCCGCACGCAACCGCGCGTCGGGTTCCGCCTCTCAAGGTGTACGCATGGCAACGATCATCGACGTCGCAGTTCTCGTGGGAAGTCTTCGCCGTGAATCGCTTAATCGAAGGATGGCATTCGCACTGAAGAAATTCTCCCCCGAGGGACTCGAACTGAACGTGATCGAAATCCGAGACCTGCCGTTATACGATCAGGACGACGATGCCAGTCCACCGGAAAGATCCGTGACCTTCAAGCAAACGATTCGCGATTGTGATGCGGCGCTCTTCATCACCCCGGAGTACAACCGTTCCATCCCGGGCGTACTCAAGAACGCGATCGATATCGCCTCAAGGCCTTATGGCGACAGCGCGTGGGAGGGCAAGCCTGCCGGCGTGGTGAGCGTCTCGCCAGGAGCGATCGGCGGCTTCGGTGCCAATCATCATCTCCGTCAGTGTCTCGTCTTCCTGAACATGCCGGTTCTGGCGCAGCCCGAAGCCTACATCGGAAACGCGGGTGACCTCTTCGATGAACATGGCGGTATCTCGAAGCCTGACACCGAGAAGCTCCTGCGGACGTTCATGGAATCCTTTCTGCAATGGATACAGGCGGTGCGCAACGTCGGCTGACCCGGCTGCGCCCACGGAACGCTCCGGTCCACGGGCTGCATGCTCGGACATGCTCGAGAGTCCGGTCCGATCAGACCGGGCTGCCGATATCCTGCAGTCCATCGAAGAATTCCACCGCGCCCGTCTCCAGCGAGTATTCGGCGCCGACCACGCGCAACCCTTCCCGCTGAATCAGAAGTTCGAGCACTTCCGATCCGTGACGAAGATGGTTGGCCGAGGCGCGGATGTTTGCCCGTACAGCGCGTTCGACCAAAGCCTGCGGGTCGTTCCTGAGTTCCGTCTCCAGTAGCGATGCGACGGAGGGTCGGATGCGGTCCACGATGGAATACACGTTGCGCGACTGCTCCGACGTGGGCTGCGAGAGCTCCTCGATGGTGGCCTGGATGGCTCCACATTGCGTATGGCCGAGTACGACGACCAATCGGGTGCCGAATCGCGAAGCTGCGAACTCGACGCTGCCCACCTGGGAGGGTGCCACGATGTTGCCGGCAACACGAATGACGAACAGGTCGCCCAGCCCCTGGTCGAAGATGATCTCGGCGGGTACCCGCGAGTCGGAACATCCGAGAATGATCGCGAACGGCCTTTGTGCTGCGACGACAGCGGAACGCCGCTTCGCGCCAGGCACGTCTTCGTTGCGGGGCGCGTCCGATAGATAACGGGCATTGCCCTCTCGCAGTCGTTCGAGGGCTTCCTGGGCATTGATCATGGCGAATGAACCGGGTGATGAACGAAGCAGGACTCGCCGGTTCGGCCAAGACGTCGTGCAACCGGAGTCCCCTACACATGCTGCAGGTCGGTGGCCGCAGCGTCAACCAAGGCGTCGGTCCATGTGGGCACGACCGCCCACCCCGCCGCGCCTCCTTCCCTCTTGTGCTGTCTCGTGCGACACCACAAACGGCTTGCTCCCGCCAGCCAGGCAGAGTCCGGCCGGGCGAGTGAAGGTCCCAGCCGCTGGAAAGACTTCCACCCGGCACTGCGCCAGGGGCCCGTAGACATCGTTCGCGTGGGCGCCCGCTACACTTCGCTATTCCTGAATGCACGGCTGACGCCATGCGCACCGCACCCGACGTCTCGCACATGAACGTAGATCCATCGGATCCAAGCACGAACGTCGATGGCAGACATCCCGATGCGATTGATGCCATCTATCGAAGCGAGTCGCGCCGCGTGCTCGCGACGCTGATCCGCCTCCTCGGTGACTTCGACCTGGCGGAGGAAGCGCTGCACGACGCCTTCCGGGCCGCGATGGAACAATGGCCACGGGAAGGCATGCCGGCCAACCCCCGGGCCTGGCTGGTCTCGGCCGGCCGCTTCAAGGCCATCGATGGCATCCGGCGCCGTGCGCGCGTCTCCCACTTCGACGATGTTGCGATGGATGCTGACGCGATCGCCGACGACCGCACATCGCCGGAGCCCGACGAGATCGAGGACGACCGCCTCAGGCTGATCTTCACCTGCTGCCACCCCGCTCTGCTGCCCGAGGCGCGTGTCGCGCTCACGCTGCGCGAGGTGTGTGGCCTCACCACCGAAGAGATTGCTCGCGCTTTCATGGTGCCGGCGCCTACGCTGGCGCAACGCATCGTCCGCGCCAAGTCGAAAATCCGCGAGGCGAGGATCCCTTACCGGGTCCCGGAACCGGACGAACTTCCGGCGCGGCTGGAGAGCGTTCTGCAGGTCGTCTATCTCGTGTTCAACGAAGGCTATGCCGCGTCATCCGGCGAAACGCTGACGCGCTCGGACCTGTCGGGCGAAGCCATCCGGCTCGCGCGCCTGCTGCGCGAGATGCTTCCCGAGGCGGAAGTGACCGGGCTGCTGGCGCTGATGCTCCTGCACGAATCCCGCCGGGCGGCGCGCACGACGCCGGGCGGGGAACTGGTGCTCATGGCCGACCAGGATCGCGCTGTCTGGGATCGGGAGCTGATCCGGGAAGGAACGGGTCTCGTCGAGGAGGCCCTGCGCTCTCGACGTTTCGGACCCTATGGCCTGCAAGCTGCGATTTCAGCCGTGCATGCGGAGGCCCCCTCGGCCGAGGCAACCGACTGGGCGCAGATTGTAGGCTTGTACGACGTGCTGCTGAGGATGACTCCCTCGCCGGTGGTGGAACTGAACAGGTCCGTGGCGCTGTCCATGTGGGCAGGCCCTGCCGCAGGCCTCGCCGTCGTGGATTCGTTGCTGACCGGCGGCCAGCTTGGCCAGTATCACCTCGCGCACTCGGCCCGAGCGGACATGCCGGTGCTTTTTCATGTCGAAGCGCGCACGTTCCGTTCGACCAGTGTTCGCACGCGGCGCTTTCGCATCAACCATGGAGACTATCGATGAAGTATCTGTGCCTGGTGTACTACGAGGAGGACAAGGTCTATTCGATGGGGGCCGAGGACTGGAAGTCGCTCGTCCGGGAATGCATGAGCTTCGGCGATCGTGTCCGTGACGCCGGTCACTTCATCGGTGGAGAAGCCCTGCTCCCCGTCTCCACCAGTAAGACGGTGCGCGTGCGGGATGGCAAGGCGGTGGTGACCGACGGCCCTTTTGCGGAGACGCGCGAGCAACTGGCCGGCTTCTATCTTCTCGAGGCGCGTGACCTGAACGAGGCCATTCGGGTGGCCTCGGGCATTCCGCCGGCTCGGCTGGGCAGCATCGAGGTTCGTCCCATTCGCAGCCTCGACCAGGAACTCGAGTGAAATTCCCGGACGACATCTCGATTTCCGTTCTGGACGTTCGACCAAGGACATCGGATGCGACAGATCTGGTGAAACACATGCGATATGTCTGCCTCGTGTACCGGCCCGGCCCGGAAGCTGGAATACAGAGAACCCCTGTGACGAATGTCAAGGAGGAACGGCTGTCAGAAGTGGAACGGCTCCTGGCAGCGACGCCCGCCGGGCCCGATCTCGCGTTCACCTTCACCCGCTCGGGCGGGGTGCTGGAACCACGGACCGGTCCGGCAGAACCCGGACATGCGTCGCTGGTTGCACTCCACGTCGTCGAAGCCGGCACTGTGGCACAGACGGTGTCGTTCGCCTGCTCGCTTCTCGATCGCAGTGGCGACTGCGTGGAGATACGTCCGACCCGTCCCGCCCGCGAAGACCTGCCGGGACGGATTCCCAACCCCTGATTCGGAGTGTTCGATGAAGTACTTGTGCCTTGCCTACTACGCCACGGGGAAGTTCGACGCCCTTGTCACCTGCCGAACTGCAGACACTCGTCAGCCAGTGCCCTGCGCGGGACAAAGCTTTGCACGCTACCGGCGCACTGATGCTCAGCGCATCCCTGGGCGACACCAAGGAAACCCGCCGCATACGTCCGAAGAACGGTTGGCCCGCCGTCACGGATGGACCCTTCGTCGAAACGCGCGAACAAGTGGGCGGATTCTTCGTCATCGAGGCAGAGTCCATGGAGGGCGCGCTGCGCATCGCCTCCGAACACCCTGCCGCAACACTGGGAGAGTCGGTCGGCTGGGGCATCGAAGTGCGCCCCATCGACTTCTTCGAACTCAGCGCCTGAAGATCGCCTCGACCACCCGCACGAACGATCGGCAGTCATCAAATGCACCCTCCCTCGATTGCGTCTTCGACGCCAAAAGGAGCAGATCATGAAGATTCAGCCTTACCTCTTCTTCGACGGCCGTTGTGACGAGGCCATCGCGTTCTACCGCGAAGCCCTTGGGGCGAAGGTCGTGATGGTGATGCGCTTCAGCGAAAGCCCCGATCCGCCTCCGCCGGGCATGCTTCCGCCCGGAGCGGAGAACAAGATCATGCACGCCGAACTCGATGTAGAGGGCACGCCGTTGATGATGTCGGACGGCGACTGTCAGGGAGGCACCCGCTTCAAGGGCGTGTCCTTGTCCATCGCGCTGCCGGATGCATCGCGCGCGCAGACATTGTTCGACGCCCTCGCCAAAGGTGGACAGATCATCATGCCGCTCGGCAAGACCTTCTGGTCGCCGTGCTTCGGCATGCTGACCGACCGCTTCGGGCTCGGGTGGATGATCAACGTGGCGGCATGACGGCGAGGAGAAGAATGATGCGGTTCATGATGCTGATGATTCCCAAGGGCTACGAAGCGGCCGCGCCCGGAACGATGCCGGAGGCCGAGGCCGTGGCAGCGATGATGAAATACAACGAAGAACTGCAGAAGGCAGGGGTGTTGCTGACGCTCGACGGCCTGCATCCGCCCTCGATGGGCGCGCGCGTGTCTTTCATCGGTGGCAAGCCTGTCGTGACGGATGGACCGTTTCCGGAAGCCAGGGAGGTGCTGGGTGGCTACTGGATGATCCGCGTGAACTCGCGCGAGGAGGCCATCGAGTGGGCGAGCAAGTGCCCCGCGTCGGACAACGAGATCATCGAGGTCCGGCAGGTGCAGGAATTCGAGGACTTCCCCGAGGACGTGCAACAGGCGGCCGCGGGCTTCTCCGAAATGCAGGCGGCCGCCCGGCCTGGCTGAGACGACGGTGTTCCGGGCGCCTCGCATCAGGCGCCCTCCCTTCAGACGCCGGTGGTGGCATGCCCCATGGAAGCGCGCCGCTGGGGCAAGGAAGGCCGTCGAAACGGGTGCCGGGCCTCGTAGGCGCGGGCCGCTCGGATGACCTTGGCGTCTTCGAACTTGGCGGCCACCCATTGCATCGCCACGGGGAGACCGTTGGCGGCAAATCCGCAGGGGATCGTGGCCGCAGGCTGTTGGGATAGATTGAACGGGTAAGTGAAAGGCGACCACTCCCACCAGCGGGTCATGCCGCGATCCGGCGGCACCTCGCAATTGACCGCGAACGCCGTGGTAGCGAGTTGGGGGGTGACCAGAAGATCGTACCGATGGCATAGCTGGTTCAATCGCCGGCCAAGCGTTTCGCGGCGGCGCTCAAGTGCCCGGTATTCGAGCGCGGAAAGCGTGAAGCCTTGCGCGGAAAGATCCAGCAAGGCAGGTTCGACCAATGCACGCCGATCACCCGGCATGGGCTCCACGGCCATCGCCAGTGCGACGGACCACATGGGCTGCATGATGTCGATCGGGTCGTCCAACGCGAGATCGATTTCCTCCACGTGCGCGCCTAGGCTCGCCATCCCCTCCACCGCAGCGTCCACGCATCCTGCGACGTCCGCATCGACACGCGCGTAGCCGAGCGTGCGGCTGTAGCCGATTCTCAAACCGCGCAGTCCGTCGTCCCGTGATTCGAGATAGTCGACACTCAACGGAGGCGCCGCATAGAAGTCGCGATCGTCCGGGCGGCTGATCACGTTCAGCATCAGCGCGGCATCGTCCACGGTGCGCGCAATGGGGCCCTGATGCCACAGTGTCCAGGGTGGCGGATGGGGATGCACCGGGACGACTCCGAACGTGGGCTTGAAGCCGAACATGCCGCAGAAACCTGCAGGGATGCGGATGGAACCGCCTCCATCGGTGGCCACGTGCAGCACACCCATCCCGAATGCCGCGGCCACTGCCGCACCGCCGGAGCTTCCCCCGGGGGTGAGCCTGCTGTCCCAGGGATTGCGTGTCACTCCCGTCAGCGGACTGTCGGTGACACCCTTCCAGCCGAATTCGGGTGTGGTGGTCTTGCCCAGGATCACCGCACCTTGTTCACGCAGCCGCGCCACCGAGGCACTATCTTCCTCCCAGGGTGGATCGGAAACGACGGCGCGCGACCCTCGTCGAGTGGGCCACCCCTTGCACAGCAGCAGATCCTTGACCGTGGTCGGCAATCCATCGGTGAGCCCCAGCGGCTCTCCCCGGAACCAGCGCTGTTCGGATTCGAACGCGGCGTCCAGCGCCTCTTCCGCGCCCACCCAGGCGAACGCGTTGTATTCCGGTTGCAGAAGGGAGATGCGATCGAGCGCGGCCTGGGTGACTTCGACCGGAGAAAGCGTCCTGCGACGATAGTGTTCGAGCAGATCGCGCGCGGACAGTGAAAGGATGTCGTCGCTCATCGTTGCGGCCTCGCGGTGGCATCGAAGAAAACGAGTGCGGGCCCGCGGCCCGCACTCCAACCGGAAGGAACCAGGGAAAGTCCGAACCGCACGGCCCCACGCGCGCGGTCCGGAAACCTCCTTACGTCTTCTTCGCCTTGATTGCCTCGAGCACTGCTTCCGCCGTGATCGGCATGTGACGCACCCGCGCCCCCACCGCATTGAAGATCGCGTTCGCCACGGCGGGCGCCACCACGGTGGAAGCAGGTTCTCCCACACCCACGGGGTGCCGTCCCGACTCGATCAGTTCGATGTCGAAATCCGGTACGTCCACCTGCCGGATCGGCCGGTACTCGTGGTAGTTCGTCTGCTCGATGGCACCGTTGCGGTACGTAAGACGCTCGGACATCACCTGACTCGCGCCCCAAAGGGCCGACCCCATGATCTGGGCCCGCACGTTGTCGGGGTTGATGGCGATCCCCATGTCCATCGCAATGGTCAGCTTGTTGATGCGGTATCTGCCGGTGGCCGGATCGACCGTCACTTCCGCGACGCCCGCCACCCAGGTCGGACTCTGCCGTTCCTCCGCCGATGAAAGAGCGATACCCATCGCGGTATTGGGCGGCAGTTTCTTGACACCCCAGCCGGCCTTGCCCGCCGCCACTCGAAGACAGTTGGCGAGCCGCAAAGCACCGCCGACGGTGCCCGACTCGTACGCCGGCCAGCTTCCGTCCTTGGGCCACGGCAGCGATATCCAGAGCTGATCCATGTAGTAGTCGGACGGCGTACCCGCGGGATAGCCGGTGTTGGGAATGCCGCGGTTGCCGCCCTTGCCATTGAGGATCGAAAGGCGGAACTCCACCGGGTCACGGCCCGCAGCGTGCGCGATCTCGTCCATGAAGGACTCGACGACGAACATGTTGTACGAGTTGGACACCGTGCGCAGCGCGCTTGCCTGCACCGCCCAGGTGGTGCGATCGCTGTTCCATGCCCGCACCCGGTGGTTGGGTACGTGATACCAGTGATCGCTGCCGCCGATGGACCATTGGTCGATGTCCGCCTTCTTGCCATCCACGGAATCGAGTTGCAGCCAATCCGTGCCGTTGTTGAACTGCTTGCCGACGGCGAACCTGGGGCCCATCCAGCCGCACACGATATCGTGGTTGATCGCGGTGACCTGACCGTCCTTCACACCCGCAGCAAGCCTGTGGAACGTGGGCGTGCGGGGAAACGACGTGGCGAACTGTGATTCCCGGGTGTGGATGAGCTTCACGGGCCGCCCCAGCTCCTTCACGCAATACGCCGCAGCGAGCGCGTCGTCGTAGTCCTGCTTTCCGCCGAAACCGCCGCCCACGAGGTACTGATGGACGTATACCTTGAGGTCTTCGGCCTTCTTGCCGAGAACCTTCGACAGGTAGGCGGTGAGCGTCATGCGCAGGAACGAGGTGCTCTGCGTACCGATGTGCACGTGCCAGCTGTCATCGGACGCGTGCTGCACGACACAGTTGATGGGCTCCATGAACGCGTGGCACACCATGTCGCTCGTGTACTCCGCCTCCAGGCGCTTGTCGGCGGCCGGCAGCGCGGCATCGACATCACCTTCCAGCACCCACGCGGCGCTCTCCTCGGCGTGCTTCGACTTCTCGGAGAACTCCTCCATGATGTCGCTCAGGCTGAGGTTCCCGTAGGGACCCGGATCGGATTCGATCTTGAGCGCCTTCGCCGCTCTCATCGCCGCGGGGAAGGTCTCGGCCAGCGCGACCACCCAGCCGGTGCACTTGCCCATGGAGTCGTCGATCTTCACGGCCTTGAGGAAGCCGGGGATCTTGCGGGCCTCGGTGTCGTCGACCTTCAGGACCTTGGCGCCATACCGCGATCGCGGAATGGCAAGCGCGCCGTAAGCCATGCCCGGCAGGAAGACATCCATGCCGTACTTGGCCTGACCGTTCGTCTTGGCCGGAATGTCCAAAGCGGCGACGGACTTGCCGATGATGCGGTACTGGCTGCGGTCCTTGAGCTTGACCTTCCGGAAGTCATCGGGATACGAGAACTTCCGCTCCAGCTTCACCTTCTGGAGGATCTCCCCATAGCCCACCGAGCGTCCGCTCGCCTTGTCATGGACGCGACCTTCCAGGGCGTAACAGTCGGCAATCCTGGCCCCCAGAACCTTGCAGCCCGCTTCCGTCAGCGCGATGCGGCCCAGCGCGCCAGCGCGAGCGACGCGGTCGAATTCCGTGGTCACGCTGCCGCTGTTCACGGTGTAGGCGAGACCGTAGATGCCGAAGTTCTCTGCGCTTTCCAGCGGCATGTCCAGCCGGACCTTGTCCCAGGGCACTTCAAGTTCTTCAGCGATGATCTGCGCCAGTGCCGTTCCGATGTGTTGACCCATCTCCGCCTTGACGATGTGCATCGTCGTCACACCATCCGGCGTCATCGTGAACCAGATGGCGGGTGTGTAGGCGGGGTGGCCAGCGCAGCCTGAGCATCCCGGGTCCCGAGCGCAGGCGGCAGGGCGATGCTCAGGAAAGCGGCACCCGAGAGGGTGGCCGATCGCACAAGGAAGTCGCGACGCGACGGCGTCACAGGGGTGTCGTCAGGCATTGCGGCTCTCCTTCATGAGTTTCGCGGCGCGCTTCACGGCACCGACGATGCGCGGATAGGTGGCGCAACGGCACAGATTGCCGTTCATGCCCTCGACAATCTCCTTGTCCGTGGGATTCGGATTCTGCGAGAGCAGCGCTGCCGCCTGCATGATCTGTCCCGACTGGCAGTAGCCGCACTGGGGAACCTGGATCTCCACCCAGGCCTGCTGGACAGGGTGCGCATTCGCCGGATGGAGGCCCTCGATGGTGGTCACGGCCCCTGCCCCGACATCTCCTGCCTTGATCTGACAGGAACGCACGGCCTGACCGTTGATGTGCACGGTGCAGGACCCGCACAGGCCCATGCCGCAGCCGTATCGAGTACCTGTCAGCCGCAGCTCCTCGCGCAACACCCAGAGCAGAGGGGTGTCGGGCGGCGAGTCGGACAATCGACTCTGACCATTGACGCTCAAGTTCATCATGGATGGTTCTCCTTTGAAAAACTCCAGGGACCGGTGATGACGGCGGTCGCGAGCCGAATGCCGCCACCAACGATGAAATACCCGATGAAACACCCGTGACATCGTTCCTTCCGGACACCCGGCATCCGGCTCGACGAAGGGTCTGAGGGATGCGTTCTCATGCCGGAGGAAGCTTCTGGCTGGCCATGAAGTTATTGAAGGTGGCCTCGGACATCCGATACCACTGTGTCTGCTCATAGCGGAACTTGCGCCACGAAAGCAGGAACTTCTTGAATACGGGGTTGCGCGACGCTTCCTCGTCGTAGAGCGCCTCCGCGGCGGCGTGCGCAGCGACCAGGACGTCCTTGGGATAGGGATGCAGACGAACGCCGTGACTCACGAGACGCGCGAGCGCCTGTGGATTCCGCGCATCGTAGGCGGCGACCATGCGCACATTCGCTTCGGCTGAAGCCACTTCGAACGCTTCGCGATAGGCTCCCGGCAGAGCATTCCAATGCTGCAGATTGACGATGAACGAGATGCAGGAACTGCCTTCCCACCAACCCGGGAAGTAGTAGTGCGGCGCGACGCGATAGAAGCCGAGCTTCTCGTCATCGTAGGGCCCGACCCATTCCGCGGCGTCTATGGTTCCCTTTTCCAGGGCAGGATAGATATCCGCGCCCGGAATGGTCTGAGGAACCGCGCCGAGCCTTGCCATGATCTCACCGGCGATTCCGGGGATACGCACCTTGAGGCCCCTGAAGTCGGCAAGGCTGCCGATCTCGCGCCGGTACCATCCTCCCATCTGGGCGCCAGAGTTTCCGGCAGGAAACAGGATGCAGCCGTGCTCGCGGTACAGTTCACGGACCAGTTGGAGCCCGCCTCCCTGATACATCCACGCGTTGTGCTGTCTCGAGTTCAGGCCAAACGGCATCGCGGCATCGAACGCGAACGCCTTGTTCTTGCCGATGTAGTAGAACCCCTGAGTCTGACCGCACTCCACCGTGCCTTGCTGGCAGGCATCGAGAACCTGCAGCCCCGGAACGATCTCGCCTGCCGCGAAGACGCGGATTTCGAAGCCGCCGTTGGTCAGAGCGCGAACGCGTTGTGCAAGCATCTCTGCTGCGCCGAAGATGTTGTCCAGGCTCTTCGGGAAACTCGACGCCATCCGCCAGCGCACCCTCGGCTCACCGTCCCCCCGAGCGGACCCGCTCAGCGCAAGCGCCGCGGTTCCCACGGACCCGCAGGCGAGAAATCGGCGGCGTTCCCGCGATTGCGCACTCATGACCCTATTGCCCCCCGCCGTTCCCGTCCGGCTTCAGCTCGAAGATCGTCGGCGGATATTCCGGGTTGTCCAGGAAAGCGGGCGTGCCCTGGGAGGACTCGACCGGATCGAACGTCTGCAGGCGCGGTTTCGCAATTCCGGGAAAGGCGATGAGGAGCGCCACCATGGCAATCTGGATGACCACGAAGGAATGGCCCCAAGGTAGATGTCGCTCGTGCGCACAGACTTCGGTGCCACGCTGCGCAGATAGAACAGGGCGAATCCGAACGGAGGATGCATGAACGACGTCTGCATGTTTACCGCCAGCAGGACACCGAACCAGACAAGGTCGATTCCCAGCTTGTCGGCGACAGGTGCCAGCAGTGGCACGAGAATGAACGCAAGCTCGAAGTAGTCGAGGAAGAAGGCCAGCACGAACACCAGCAGGTTCACGGCCACGAGAAATCCGATCGCTCCGCCGGGAAGCGCCGTGAGCATTCCCTCGACCCAGAGGTCGCCGTTGACGCCGCGGAAGACGAGGCCGAAGACCGTGGACCCGATCAGGATGAACATCACGAAGCACGACAGCCTGACGGTGCCGTCCATCGCGGAACGCAACATCGTGGTGTCGAGCCGGCCCCTGGCGAACGCCAGCACAAGAGCACCGCAGGCGCCCATCGCACCGCCTTCCGTAGGCGTCGCCACCCCGAGAAAGATGGTGCCGAGCACCAGAAAGATGAGAACGAGAGGCGGGATCAGGGAACTGAGGATCCGCACGACCATGGCGCGTCCGGCGCTCTGGCGAGCCTCCCGAGGAAGTGCGGGCGCGGCCATCGGATGCACGATAGACATCACGAACACATGCAGGGCGTAGCAGCCGGTGAGCAGCAGCCCGGGGACCAGCGCCCCGCTGTACAGGTCTCCGATAGGTCTTCCGAGCTGATCGGCCATGACGATCAGCACCAGGGACGGAGGAATGATCTGAGCGAGCGTACCCGAGGCGGCGATCACGCCGGTGGCCAGCCGCCGGTCGTACCCGTAGCGCATCATGACCGGAAGCGAGATCAGCCCCATGGAGATGACGGATGCCGCCACGATTCCGGTTGTCGCCGCCAACAGTGCCCCCACGAAGATGACGGCGTACGCGAGGCCCCCGCGAAGCGGACCGAACAACTGACCGATGGTTTCCAGCAGGTCCTCGGCCATGGCGCTGCGCTCGAGGATGAGACCCATGAAGGTGAAGAAGGGGATCGCCAGCAGAGTCTCGTTCTGCATGATGCCGTAGATGCGCTGGGGCAACGCCTGCAGCAGTTCGACTCGCAACAGTCCTGCCTCGATGCCCACGAATCCAAAGGCCAGCCCCACCGCGGCGAGTGCGAAGGCGACCGGATAGCCGAGCAGCAGGACCAGCACCAGTCCGCCGAACATGAGCGGACCTACCCAGACGGCGATCCATTCGGCCATCACCGTTTCGCATCGACATCGGGGCGCCGCTCGGGCGAAGACGCGAAGACCGCGTCATCCGACAACTGTCCACGCAGGGCTGCGGTGGCCTTGATCGTTTGGGCCACCCCCTGCAACAGGAGGAGCGCAAAGCCTGCCGGGATCAGCAACTTCACCGGCCACACGGGGAGGCCACCCGCGTTGAGCGAGACCTCCCGATTGGCGAACGCGTCGAGAAAGTATGGCCAGGAGTAATAGAGAACGAGGGATACGAACGGAACCAGGAGGAACACTGTCCCGATGACTTCCAGCCGGAGCCGGGTCCGTAGACTCAACCGCGCGGTGATGAGGTCGATGCGCACATGCCCGTTGCGCTGGAGCGTGGCGCCGGCTGCGAGCAGAAAGACGGCGGCGTAGAGGTACCACTGCGCCTCGAGAAACGCATTGGAACTCAAGTTGAAGGCCTTCCGCGAAACTGCGTTCCCGGCGCTCACCAGCGACATGACCAACACAAGCCAACTCACGGCTTGGGCGACCCGCGCATTGAGCTCATCGACGATCCGGGCGAACCCGAGCCAGAACGTCATCGCCTTCCGCCTCCCGCCGTGTCCAGGATTCCGCGCGCACCCACGTTCGATCGCACGGGATCACGCCAATGGCACAGCACCATCGATGCCCGCGTCTCGGTTTCCCGCCGGAACGGAAAAGGCCTTTGGCATCAGGCGCGATGCCGCCGAGGACGATCGACATGGTGCTCTCCTCGAGGGCGAACGCCGGTTGTCCTGCGCCGGCACGGTGCAGGAGTGCCGGCCATGACGTCGCGTGAACACCCCCCGAAGCAGAAAGGATTGTGCGCCGCGAGAACTCCGCTCACATCGCGCAGAAGGAGGATTGCCCGTGACCGGATGGAGTCAGAAGGCCCTCCCTCTTTCGAGGGAGGGACGCTCGAACACGGCCTCGAGTCCCTGTCAGAACTTCACGAGGCCTCGCTTGGCCGCAAGTGCGATCGCCTCGGCCCGGCTGGTGACGTCGAGCTTTGCGAACAGACTCTTGAGATGAGTCTTCACGGTGCTCTCAGAAATTCCGAGCGACAACCCGACGCCGCGATTGCTCAACCCTTCGGCAACGAGCTTGAGAATCTGCTCCTCTCTCTCGGTGAGCGTCTCTTCCTGGACCCGATTGACAAGCCGCGCGGCGATCTTGGGCTGGAGATAGGCTTCTCCCGCGAACACCGATCGGATGCAACGGAACAGCTCGTCCGGCTCGGCGTCCTTCAGGAGATACGCCTTCGCGCCAGCCCTCAGACCGGAGTAGATGTCCTCGTCGTGATCGAAGGTGGTGAGCACGATGATGTTGGCCTTCGGATCGGCCGTCCGAATCTGGCGGATGGCTGTCACGCCTTCCATGCGCGGCATGCGCAGATCCATGAGAACCACGTCGGGCCGCAGTTCCTGCCATAGCCGTACCGCCACCTCTCCGTCGTCTGCTTCACCCACGACTGCCATGTCTTCCTCCATGTCGAGGATGGCCGCGAGGCCTCGTCTGACGAGGACATGGTCCTCCGCGATGAGGAGGCGTATTGGATCCGACGGCGTGGCGTGCCTCGCATCCGTCGATTTCTCCACGGTACGAACCTGGCGTGTGGTGGGCATTCGCGCGTTCTCCCGCTGCTCAGGAATGGACGCTCGCACCGATGGGCACTCGCGTGATGACATGGGTTCCGCCCGACGGTGGGCACTCGATGGTCAGGACACCTCCGATGCGGGCCGCGCGTTCCCTCATGCCGACAAGACCGAATCCATCTCGACGGGTCGAGGAATCGAATCCGGCTCCGTCGTCGTTGACACTCAGCGATATCGATCGCGGACCATAGTCCAGCACGATCTCCACGCTCGACGCGCGCGCATGCTTGAGTACATTCGTGATGCATTCCTGGGCGATACGCAGCAGTTCCGCCTCCACTTCCGCGGGCGTCACGAGGCGATCGCCGGTAATGAGCGCGCGGCCGGACGCCCCGCTCGCCTCCAGCCGCTCGACCTGTTGCTCCAGCGCCCGTGAGAAGTCGAGCCGCGTGAAGGATTCGGGCCGCAACGAACTCACCGACTGCCGCGCTTCGTCCAGGCAGGATTGCGCCAGGCTCCGCGCATGGTGAAGATGGCTGGTGGCCAGATCGGACCGTTCCTTTCGCAGCGCGCGGCTCGCAGCTTCCAGATTGACCAGTACGCCGGTGAATCCCTGGGCGAGCGTGTCGTGGATGTCCCGGGCAATGCGATTGCGTTCCTGAAGAATGGCCGCCTGCCGCGCACGCTCCCCCAGGCGCGCCATGTGCACCGCCAAGGTGGCCTGGCTCGCCAGGGCTTCCGCCAGAGGGGTCGTCTTCTCGACCTCCCTCGGATCGGCACGTGTGCTGCGCACACAGATCCACCCGACCGTTTCGTTGCCGAACATCATGGGAACGGTGAGCAGGATACGCACCCCAAGCGAGTTGATATAGGCGCGATTGACCTCCGGCATTCCCGCGACCTGCTGCTGCATCACGTAGGTCTCGGCGCGCATGGTGGGAAAGGTAGAGACCCCGCGTCCTCCGATAGGAAGCGGACACAAGACCGCGGGATGATGCGACTCGTGCGCTGGAATGATCCTGGAGTCGAGGTACTCCAGATGGAGGCGGACATTGCCCGTGTCCGGATCGGGAAACCACAGGGTGCCGCCAACGCCGTCGATCTGCTCGACCGTGACTCTCAGCACGTGGCCCAGGAACCGGTCGATGTCAGGTTCCGTCGCCAGGAATCCCACGGATTCGATGAGCATCTGGGCCTGGCTGCGGGCCCGCTGTTCGGAGCGCCTGTGCAGTTCGGCATCCTGCTTCAGGACGCGGTTGGCCTCCTCCAGCGCCTGAACCTGCGAACGCAACGCGGCAGTCCGGGTGCGTGTGCCTTCCAGCGATTGCCGGCGCAACCGGTATGAAGGCTCCCTGCGCCCGCCGTTCATTGTGTGCTCGCCTCGCTGCCACGATTCATCGATGCGCATTTAGTATGCGCCGGAATTCCGCGGCCGGAAAAGCAGTGCACCGAAGAACGACTTGGCCCGGACTCCCCCGGCCGGAGAGCCGTCGGCTCAGGCAGCCTGCTGCAGGGTCGGAGCGCAGTCCTCGAGCGTCAGGCGACGCATGTCCCGCTTGAACGTCCTGTCGTCGAACGGCCGCGCACGGTGCATCGTGCATCGGTTGTCCCACATCACCAGGTCGTGCAGGCGCCACGGGTGGCTGTAGACGAATTGACGTTGAGTTGCGTGTTCGGTCAGTTCACGAATCAGGACCATGGCCTCCGGGCGCGGCCAGTCGTGAATGGTGCCGATGTGCGACGAAAGATAGATGCTCCGGCGCCCCGAACCCGGATGGCGGCGCACGAGCCGCTGCGGAACAGGTGCGAACTCGTGCAATTCCGCCTCCGTGAAGTCATCGAAGCCGAGCAAAGCACGCGAATAGATGAGGGAATGGTCGCAGACGAGCGGCGTGATCAGCGTCTGCGTGGATTCGGGCAAGGCGTCCCAGGCTGCGCGCATGGCCGCGAACTCGGTATTGCCGCCGCTAGGCGGAACCACGCGCGCATGGAGCATGGAATGCTTCGCGGGCGTAGCCTTGAAGCTGCTGTCGCTATGCCACAGCAGATTGCCCAGATTGAACATCCTCCGTCGATCGCTGCGCTCCAGAATCGTCCCGTCGACATCGAGATTCGAGATGTCGACCATCTGCTTGTGCTTCAGACGGTGAATGTGGGAGCTGACGACCGCCGGCGTCGGCTCGAGCGGACCCAGCGCCGAGGCAAATGCCAGTTGCTGATCGTCGTCGATCTGCTGGTTCCTGAACACCAGCACTGCATACTCGTTCATCGCTTCCTCGATGTCCGCCAATACGGCATCGCTGGGAACTCGGCGAAGATCCACCCCGGTGACTTCCGCGCCGAACAAGGGATGCAGAGGATTGAGCTGCAGATTCATGGAGGCTCCGGTCCGAGGCAGGTATCAGGAGGTGACGCCCATAAAGGTATCGGCGCCCGGAACCAATGGCGTGGTCCGAACGGAACGCACGTACTCGGGGCGAGGATTGGGAACGTCAAGCGGCGGGTTGTCACAGCGGTTGTAGACGTAGTACACGTGCCATCGGTCGTGTCGGGACAGGTTGTGTCCTGACGCGTGCAGGATGTTGCAGTGAAAGAACACCACATCCCCCGGCTTCCCGACGATGGGCACCGGTTCCGGATACCGCTCCATGGCGCGGATCAGATCCGGCTTTGGCACTACCCACAGCTTGTAGGACGTGGTGCGATCGTCCATCTCCGACGCCATGTCGCCCACGTTCTGGCTCCGCGGTATGAAATACAGGCAGCCGTTGAATTCGGTCGCCGGATCGAGCATGACCAGAGCCGTCAGCATGTCCGGACGAGCGATGCCGTCCCTTTTCCATGCGCCGTAGTCTTGATGCCACTGCCACACGGACCCGTCTATCGCCGACTTGAGGTTGCACTTCGTGTGATGGATGTAGAGCGCCTCGGTGCCCAGCAGCTCCTGCGCCGCCCGCAAGAGGCGCGGCCCCCGGGCAACAGAGTGGAACACGGGCGAGGCAGTGGGACTTTCGGCATCGTGAACACGGTAGATCGTCTTGGCTGTACCGCCTTGGCGTTCTCGCACCAGGTGATCCGTATCGATCGATTGGACACGCGTCAGTTCGCCTTTCATCGCATCGATTTCTCGCGCGGTGAACAACTGCGGAACGACAACGAAACCCTCGGTGCGGTAGCGTGAAATTTGTTCCGGCGTGAGCATGGAGCGTCCGAAAGGATCTGGAAACGGGTGTTCTCTGGGAAAAGCTGGATTGATTCTGGCGCAGGAATAGTATGCCAGTCCGATTCCAGTCTCAATGCCTCAACCGGGCAGCGTCCGCTTTGCGAATGCGACTCCCTCATCGATCAGAACATCGCAGGCCCGTGCCGCGCTGTCTTCGTCGCCTGAAGCCACCGCCCGCGCCAGCGCGCTGTGCAGTACCGCCGTGGACTGACCGGACAAACGATCGTGATGATGAAAGAACCAGAAGCGCCGTGTGAGCGAATGGAGGGAGAGGACAGCATCCGCGGCAATGTCGTTATGCGCTGCTCTGGCCACCAGAGAATTCATTTCGGCGTCGAGCCTGAGAAACGCCTTGAGATCGTCGTTGCCGGGTCCGATGACGTCGAAACGATCCGCCAGCAGCGCGATCCCCTGCCTCTCGGACGTGCTCGCCCTGCGGGCCGCAAGGCGCGCGATCAGCCGATCCAATTCTCGGCGGGTCTCCAGGACCTGGAGTTGCTGCTGGACGTCGATGGCTGTGATGACGACTCCGCGCCGCGGGAAGATGCGCACCAAGTACTCTCTCGAAAGTCGCTGAAGAGCTTCCCGGATAGGCGTGGTGCCGATACCGATCAGCGAACTCAGGATCGATTCGGAAACCACGCTGCCTGGTGCCAATTCCAGCGTGACGATGAGTTCCTCGAGGCGACGATGCGCCTGTTCGTTCAGAGTGACTTCGTCCGCTGCGCCGTCAAGAAGATTCATGAATGGGGTCGTCCTCCATCGGCCTTACCGGACGACTCCGGCCTCGGTCGCGCGAGGATCCGGAGGTTCCGTAGTCAAGTCCCGCGGGAATGCTGGTGAAGTCCGACCATACCAAGATGCGGACGAGAATAGGACGTCTCCCGAAAAGTCTCAGGTAGGCGCGGTGATGCGCCATGGATCGAAGGACTGCTGGAGGGCACATTCTCGCCTGCCGCTTGCCCACCCGCTGGGCTGGCCGATCTGTCAGCCACCTCTGCCGAATCGATCCGCCTTCTCTATGGCAGCCGCCAAGGCGCTTTCGCTACTCGGCGGCACCATGTTCTGCACGTACGCCGCACGAGCCCAGGAGACCTGGGCAATCGTCGGAATCACTGAAGCGGGATCGCCCTCGTAGCCCAGATCACGGAGCGAGAGAGGAAGTCCCACCCGGCGGTAGAACTCCGCCATATCCTCGACGAAAGACGCTGGACGACCTTCCGCAACCAGCTGGACCATGAGACCGAACGCTACCTGTTCTCCATGCAGCGCGCGACCCGTTTCCGGTACTGCGGACAAGCCTCTGGTCATGGCGTGCGAAATCGAGAGCCCTCCATTCTCGAAGGCGAGGCCCGACAGAAGAATCGTTGCCTCTACCGTCCTCTCGAAGTCCTCATTGCCTTGCCCTGCGCGTATGGCCAGGAGCGCAGCCTCGGCGTGTTGCCGGATCGCCCCGTAACAAGCGTCGGCAAGAACCGCTGCGACGTAGGGAGGCTGGCCCCCGTAAAAGTTCTCGCCCCCCGCTGCAAAACATTGCGCAGCCTCGAACTTCTTGGAAATGGCATCTCCGATACCCGACACGAAGAATCGTTCAGGTGCACGAAGGATGATGGACGTATCAACCAGAATCACGTCCGGGTTGACCTTCAATCGACGCACTTCACGCAGTACATGATGTTCGTCGTAAACGATGGAGAGCCGACTCGTCGGCGAGTCGTTCGAAGCGATCGTGGGCACGATCACCAAGCGCGCTCCGGTTGCGATGCAAGCCCCTTTCGCAGCGTCGATCGCCTTTCCCCCACCCACACCCACAATCACCTGTGCCTTCGCTGCAGAGGCTTCCACACTCAATCGATCTATCTCGGCGGCAGTGCACTCTCCACCGAACGCAGCGAATGACATTTCCAGATCCGATGCGCGCAGAGTTGTCCTGATACGTTCACCCAGCAGCGACCGGACCATATCATCGGCGACCACGATGACACTCCGGCCGTACGCGGCAACCTCCGTCCCAAGACGTTCCACCAAACCCTCTCCCTGGAGATAACGATTCGGGGCGCCGAAGATGCGAAGCATGTGATGGTCTCCTGTGGATGCGAACGAGATCGTCCGACGAAACACGGTAGTTGGCGATGGTCCGACTTCGGAAGGTCCGACGTGAACGGTCCCACAGGGACTACGGATCGAATCGCGCAGGAACTTGCGTCAAAGCCCCGGTCACCACAGCGTTCTCCGTCGCACTCATACCAGTCACCCTATTCGACCTGCCGACCACTGTAGAGGAGTGGATCGAGTGCGGCTTTCCTGGGAGACCGAAGGCCATTCATCGCCCCGCCGAGAAAAACGACTGGCGAATCGGGTTCCGACGAGCCCCCGCTCGGCAGGCAGAATCTAACACCGAGACAGCGTTCGATACCGTGCTGCTAAGCGCTTGTGTCGTTGAAGGTGGGGTAAGAGGCGTTCTGGATAGGGGGTGTGATGGGGTGAGGTTTGGGCGGAGTGGGATGGTGGAGGGGTGGCTGAAGTTGTGGCAATAGAAACGCCAATGCCCCGTCGAAGGGATCGACGGGGCATTGTGTTTTGGGGAGCCTTGCGGTGACCTACTTTCGCACGGGTTGCCGCACTATCATCGGCGCAGTCTCGTTTCACGCTCCTGTTCGGGATGGGAAGGGGTGGGACCAAGACGCTATGGCCGCAAGGCAAAGCTTGGATGTCGTGGTGTCGCCAAGCGGCTGGATCACGACATGCGATGGGGAAGAAGTGTCTGGGTTGCAGAGTGTTTCGCTTGTGGCTGCAAGATCGGGCCTTTCATTCAAGGCTATAGGATCAAGCCGTACGGGCAATTAGTACGCCTTAGCTCAACGTGTTACCACGCTTGCACACGGCGCCTATCAACGTTGTGGTCTTCAACGACCCTTCAAGGAGCTCAAGGCTCCGGGAAGTCTCATCTTGAGGCAAGTTTCCGCTTAGATGCTTTCAGCGGTTATCTCTTCCGAGCTTAGCTACCCGGCAATACGACTGGCGTCATAACCGGTACACCAGAGGCTCGTCCACTCCGGTCCTCTCGTACTAGGAGCAGCCCCCCTCAAACTTCCAACGCCCACGGCAGATAGGGACCAAACTGTCTCACGACGTTTTAAACCCAGCTCACGTACCACTTTAAATGGCGAACAGCCATACCCTTGGGACCGGCTACAGCCCCAGGATGTGATGAGCCGACATCGAGGTGCCAAACTCCCCGTCGATGTGAACTCTTGGGAGGAATCAGCCTGTTATCCCCGGCGTACCTTTTATCCGTTGAGCGATGGCCCTTCCATTCAGAACCACCGGATCACTATGACCTACTTTCGTAGCTGCTCGACTTGTCAGTCTCGCAGTCAAGCACGCTTTTGCCATTGCACTTTCAGCGCGATGTCCGACCGCGCCAAGCGTACCTTCGCACTCCTCCGTTACACTTTGGGAGGAGACCGCCCCAGTCAAACTGCCTACCATGCACTGTCCCCAAGCCCGATTCAGGGGCCCAAGGTTAGAACCGCAATGACATCAGGGTGGTATTTCAACGTCGGCTCCAGGCGATCTAGCAACCGCCCTTCAACGCCTCCCACCTATCCTACACAGATCCCATCACAGTCCAATGCAAAGCTACAGTAAAGGTGCACGGGGTCTTTCCGTCTAGCCGCGGGTAGATTGCATCATCACAAACATTTCAACTTCGCTGAGTCTCGGGTGGAGACAGTGTGGCCATCGTTACGCCATTCGTGCAGGTCGGAACTTACCCGACAAGGAATTTCGCTACCTTAGGACCGTTATAGTTACGGCCGCCGTTTACCGGGGCTTCGATCAAGAGCTTGCACCCCATCACTTAACCTTCCGGCACCGGGCAGGCGTCACACCCTATACGTCGATTCATCATCTTTGCAGAGTGCTGTGTTTTTATTAAACAGTCGCAGCCACCAGTTCACTGCAACCCCATCGGCCTTCGTCCGCAAGGGACTACAACCTACCGGGGCGCACCTTCTCCCGAAGTTACGGTGCCAATTTGCCGAGTTCCTTCACCCGAGTTCTCTCAAGCGCCTTAGGATTCTCACCCTGCCCACCTGTGTCGGTTTGCGGTACGGTCAACGTACAACTGAAGCTTAGAGGCTTTTCCTGGAAGCGGGGTATCAGTCACTTCAGTCTCAATGAGACCTCGTCATCACCTCTCGGCTTAGCCACGCGGATTTGCCTACGCAGCATGCCTACAGGCTTAAACCGGGACATCCAACACCCGGCTGACCTAACCTTCTTCGTCCCCCCATCGCATTGCACGTTGGTACAGGAATATTGACCTGTTTCCCATCAGCTACGGCTTTCGCCCTCACCTTAGGGGCCGACTCACCCTGCGCCGATGAACGTTGCGCAGGAAACCTTGGGCTTTCGGCGACAGGCGCTTTTCACGCTGTTTATCGCTACTCGTGTCAGCATTCTCACTTCCGATACCTCCAGCATCCCTCACGGAACACCTTCACAGGCCTACGGAACGCTCTCCTACCGCGCACAT
>JADJPK010000007.1:300000-392500 GCA_016713305.1 Betaproteobacteria bacterium | reverse complement strand
TCGCTCGAGCGAGATCAATCGACAGTGTTTCCATCCTTGAGCCTTACATAGATGGGCGCGAAGGCGGCCTGTTGTGTCACGGTTACCAGATACTCCTTGGCAAGTTCCAGCACCGCCAGCAACGTCACCACCAGTTCCGGGACACCGCGCTCAGGCTGAAACAGGTCTGCAAACTCGGCATAGGTGCGATCCCGAAGCACTCGCAGCACACGGGTCATGTGCTCGCGTACCGAAAGCTGCTCCCGCGTAACCTTGTGATGACGTGTCGCCTTGGCTCGCGCCAGAATGCCAAGCCAAGCCTGCCGGAGGTCCTCCGGGTCCACATCGGGCAACCGCACCAGCACCGTTCTTTCGATGGCGACCTGAACCGGAAGAAAGTCGCGTCCGAGCTGAGGCAACGCATTCAACTTCTGGGCAGCCAGCTTCATCTGCTCGTATTCCAGTAGCCGCCGCACCAGTTCCGCACGCGGATCCAGCGAGTCCTCGGCTGAATCCTTGTCCGATGGAGGACGCGGCAACAGCATGCGGGACTTGATCTCGATGAGCACTGCCGCCATCAGCAGATACTCTGCCGCAAGTTCCAGGTATTGCTCGCGCATCGCGTCGACGTACTGGAGATACTGCCGCGTGAGTTCGGCCATGGGAATGTCCAGCACATCCAGATTGTGGCGCCTGATCAGGTAAAGGAGCAGATCCAGCGGTCCCTCGAACGTTTCGAGAAAGACCTCCAACGCATCGGGTGGAATGTACAGATCGTTGGGGACTTCGAGCACCGGCCGGCCGTAGACCTTGGCGACTGCCGCCGGGGCTTCTCCCCTGTCGCGGTCCTTGTCTCCTTCGATGACGGTCAGTTCTACCAAGTGCTTGAATGCAAAGATGACGGATGGATGTGAACCGGAGCGCCCGTGGGCCCTCCAGCATTGACCTCCTCATTATCGGCCAAAGGCCCTCGCTTGACCATTCGCCTGGCGGGTCCGGCAAACGCGGCCGCGCCCCTTGGCTCCCCCTTGCAGCGGAGGGGCCGACTGCCTCTCTCTAGATCGTGCAAGACGCCACTTTCCGGCCAACAAATGTGTCCGAGATCCGCCCCGGGACACCCCGCCCTGTTCCTGTTCACGTTGCCACCATCGACTTCAATCAAGATTCGAGGAATCCGCTACTTACCGACACCCTCGAAGCAGGTCCGGCACCCGATCGATGCGCCGGCCCGGCCGCCCGACCAGCCTTAAAGGTTTTTTTTGGGGTGCCGATACTCCGAGCGTCCCCTTGGGCTTGAGCTCAGCCGGCAAGCACACCGGTCCAGCGCTCCTGCAACCCTGCGGACGGGCCATGCCCCAACCATGCGCGGAGAAACGCCAGATGTCCGACCTCATGAAGACGATCGATGCCCGAACCAAGCTCGCGGGCACGAACAAACTCGAAATTCTGCTGTTCTCCCTCGGTACGGACACGCGAACGGGACGCCGGGAAACCTACGGCATCAACGTGTTCAAGGTACGTGAAGTCATGCGCTCGCCCGATGTCACACGCGCTCCCGAGATGCCGTCTGCCGTCGAAGGCATGGTCAGCTTGCGCGGGGCGCTCGTGCCGGTGGTGGATCTGGCGAAATATGCCGGGGTACCGGTCGAGAACCCCCCTCAGATCATGATCGTCACCGAGTACAACGGCCACACGCAGGGGTTCCTCGTGGAGGCCGTCGACACCATTCTGCGCCTAGACTGGTCCGCCATGAAGGTGCCCCCGGAGATGCTGGTGTCCAAGCTCGGCGGCCTGGTGGTAGCCGTCACTGAACTGCAGGATGGCCGCCTCGTGATGATGCTCGACGTGGAAAAGATCCTCGCGGAAACAACCCGGCAGGACGACGAACACCTCTACGTCAACATCAAGCCAATCGAGCACGCGACCAAGACGGTTCTTTTTCGCCGACGACTCGCCCATTGCCCGCAAGCAGATCCAGCGCACGCTCGATGCCATGGGTGTGCGTTACATCTCGGCCATCAACGACGGGCAGGCCTGGCAGGACCTCGATCGCATCGGCCAGGTCGCGGCATCGGCCAAGCGCCCCGTGACCGCCTACGTGAACCTCGTCCTCACCGACGTCGAGATGCCCGAGATGGACGGCTACATGCTCACCAAGCACATCAAGACGGATCCGCGCACCGCGAAGCTGCCGGTGATCATGCACTCGTCGCTTTCCGGAATGCAGAACCAGCAACTGGGCAAGTCCGTGGGCGTCGACGAGTACGTGTCCAAGTTCGAACCCACGAAACTCGCGGAGGCGATCACGCGCCGCCTTCTCGAGAACGCCTGACACCGACGTCGACCGCAAACGGAATCACCCACCATGGATCTAGCAGAAAATCAGAATCTCCTCGACGCCGTGGATGCCCGGACCAAGCTGGCCGGCTCCAACAAGATGGAGATCCTCCTGTTCTCCCTCGGAACTCGGGAGACCTTCGGCATCAATGTGTTCAAGGTACGCGAAGTCACCCGGACACCCCCCATCACCCGGACGCCCAACATGCCTTCCGGCGTCGAGGGCGTGATCTCCCTGCGAGGGAACATCATCCCGGTGATAAGCCTGGCGAAGTTCGTGAACATCAGCGGAGCCGAAGGGTGCTCGTCCGAGACGATGATGGTCACGGAGTACAGCCGCCGCACTCAGGGCTTCCTCGTCCACGACGTGGACCGGATCGTCCGCGTCGACTGGGACAAGGTCAAGGCACCCGAGACGGTACTGTCTGGCCACGAGGGTCTCATCACAGCGATCACCGAGCTTCCGGACGGCAAGCTCGTCTCGATCCTGGACGTGGAACAGATCCTGGTGAGCGCATTCGGCGAGGAAGCCGTACCGGACCTCGAGGAAATCCAGTCGGAACGGCAGCACACGGTGTTCTTCGTGGATGACTCGGTCGTCGCCCGCAAGGAGATCAGCCAGGTCCTGGATCGGCTGGGCGTGCGGTATCACCAGGCCAACAATGGCCTCGAGGGGTGGGAAAGGCTTCGCGGACTGGCAAGCCGGGCCCAGGCGGAAGGCGAGGATCTCGCCGACTCCATCAGCCTCATCCTGCTGGACGCGGAGATGCCCGAGATGGACGGCTACGTACTCACACGGAACATCAAGAGCGACTCGCGGTTCGACAGCATTCCCGTGGTCATGCACTCGTCGCTGTCCTCGGAGGCGAACCGGGCCATGGGCAAGAGCGTGGGCGTGGACGCGTATGTCGCGAAGTTCGATCCCGTCGTTCTCGCCGACACGCTCCGTCCCCTCCTCACGCGATGAGACGAAAAGTGGCGAATCGCGTGAAGTGCCGCAACGAATTGAAGTGGAATCGCTGGAGCTGTCCCGATGAGTGAAAACATGAAGTTCCTGGTGGTGGACGATTTCTCCACCATGCGCCGCATCATCCGAAACCTGTTGAAGGAGCTCGGCTACACGAACGTGGACGAGGCCGAGGACGGTGTGGCCGGTCTCGCCAAGCTCCGCAGTGGCGGGTTCGAGTTCGTCGTCTCCGATTGGAACATGCCCAACATGAGCGGCATCGACATGCTGCGTGCCATCCGTGCGGATGCCCAACTGAAGCATCTGCCCGTGCTGATGGTGACCGCCGAAGCCAAGAAGGAGAACATCATCGAAGCGGCACAAGCCGGTGCCAGCGGTTACGTGGTGAAGCCGTTCACGGCGGTCACCCTCGAGGAAAAGATCAACAAGATTCTGCAGAAGCAGGGAGTGACTCAATGAGCGCCGCGGCCCATCAGGATTCAGACGAACTCGAAGCGCTGTTCGACAGCATCGTCGCCGAGACGACGCGCGAGCCCGAACCGGCGGCACCTGCAAAGCCTGCCGCATCGGCGCCCGCAGCCTTGCCCTCCGCCGCATCGGAGGCCATGGTCAACGATGTCGTCAACCGGTTGGGACAACTTACCCGGTCGCTCCATGACAGCATGCGGGAACTCGGATACGACCGGATGATCGAGAAAGCCGCGCAGGCGATTCCCGATGCACAGGACCGGTTGCAGTACATCGCCGCCATGACGGAACAGGCCGCCTCCCGCACGCTGTCCGCCACCGAAGCCGCGCAACCCATCCAGGAGCACATCGGCGGAAGCGCCGAGTCGCTGGGTACCGAATGGGATCGTCTCTACGCGAACCAGCTCTCCGTCGACGAGTTCAAGGATCTGGCGGGACGCACGCGCACGTTCCTCAAGGAAGTGCCCGGGCATGCCAAGGTGACCAACGAGCATCTGCTCGAGATCATGATGGCGCAGGACTTCCAGGATCTCACCGGCCAGGTCATCAAGAAGATGATGGAGATGACCAAGCAGGTGGAAAAGCAGCTGCTGGAACTGCTGCTGGATCAGCTGCCCAAGGATCGAAAGGAGGAGATCGAGGCCAAGGGTCTCGCCGGTCCGGTCATCAAGCACGACGGCTCCGCCGACGTGATGACCGACCAGAAGCAGGTCGACGATCTCCTCGAAAGCCTCGGCTTCTGACCCGACACGCGCGATCAACGGGGTGCGTGGCGCCCCGAGCCAGCAAGGAACAGCACACATGAGCGATTTCGCCGGGATGGAAGAACTGCTGCAGGACTTCCTCACGGAAGCGAACGAGCTGTTGTCCGATGTGGACAACAAGCTGGTGGAACTGGAAAAGCATCCAGAGGATTCCGGGCTTCTCAACGACATCTTCCGCGGCTTCCACACGATCAAGGGCGGCGCGGGGTTCCTCAACGTCGAGGAGCTGGTGAAGCTTTGCCACCTCACCGAGAACCTGTTCGACCGACTGCGCAATCACGAGCTGTCTCTCAGTCCGGACCTGATGGACGTGATCCTCTCGGCCACCATGGGTGTGCGCGAGATGTTCGGGTACCTGGAGAGGGGCGCGCTGCCTCCCAAGGCAGAGCAGGCGATGCTCGACGCCCTCCAAGCCGCCCTGGAGGGCCGCATGAGCGCCGGGGCACCGGCCACGTCGGCCGTGATACCGGCTCCTGCCGTGTCCTCCGGCACCCCGGCGGCATCCGACGGTCCGGATTGGCAACTTCTCTACGATGCACTGCTGGGCAGGACGACGGCGGTGCCGGCGGCAGCGGCCATGCAGGTCCATGAGGTGCAGCCGAGAAGTCCTGGCCGGCGATCCTCCGATCAGCCGGAAGCCGAGGGCACGCGCGCCGGTCGCCGCGACACCGACCGTGTGGTCGTGTCCCAGGAAACAACCATTCGCATCGACACGAACCGCCTCGATCAGGTGCTCAACCTGTCCGGCGAAATCGGTCTGGCGAAGAACCGCCTCAACTGCCTGCGCACCGACATCCTCGGCGGCAAGACCGACGGCGAGACGTTCCGCGCGCTCGACGAAGCCGTCAGCCATCTGGATCTGCTCGTGAGCGACCTGCAGAACGCGGTCATGAAGACCCGCATGCAACCCATCGGCCGGCTCTTCCAGAAGTATCCCCGGGTGGCGCGGGACATGGCCCGCCAGCTCGGCAAGAACGTAGAACTGGTGCTCGAAGGGGAAGAGACGGAACTCGACAAGACGATGATCGAGGAACTGGGCGACCCGCTCATCCATCTCGTGCGCAACGCAGTGGACCACGGACTCGAGTCCCCCGAGGAACGCAGAGCCTCCGGCAAGTCCGAGACAGCCCGGGTGAAACTCTCGGCCCAGCAGGTAGGCGACCACATCGTTCTCGAGATCAGTGACGACGGGCGCGGCATGAAGCCGGACGTGCTGCGCAAGAAGGCTGTGGAGAAGGGCCTGATCGATGCCGACACGGCAGCGAACATGGACGACAAGCACGCGCTGCATCTCATCTTCATGCCGGGCTTCTCGACCAAGGAACAGGTGAGCAGTTTCTCCGGCCGCGGTGTCGGAATGGACGTCGTCAAGACCAACATCACCAAGCTGAACGGCCGCATCGACATCAAGTCCGTGATCGGCAAGGGCAGCACGTTTTCCATCTCCCTGCCGCTCACCCTGGCCATTCTGCCGGTGCTCGTGGTGAAGGTCGGCGAGCAGTCGTTCGCACTGCCTCTGTCGCTGGTGCGCGAGATCATCAACATCCGGCCCGAGGAGGTCCAGGAAGTCTCGGGCCGCGCGACTCTCCTCGTGCGGGACGAAGTCCTGGAAATCCGTTCGCTCTCCCGCCTGATCGGCTGGCAACCCGGGGCAGCCGCCTGCCTATGGCGTGCTGCTGCAGACGGCGATCAGCAGCTTCATCCTGGGCGTGGACGGCTTCGTGGGCCGCGACGACGTGGTCATCAAGCCGCTCGACGACATCAAGCCCAAGGGAATCGCCGGTGCCACCCTGTCCGGCGACGGCTCCGTGGTGCTGGTCCTGGACATGGAACAGTTGCTTGCCGAACCGACTCGGGAGACGCGCCGCGAGCTCTTCGACCTGGCGGCATGATGGGGGAAGGCTTCCTCCTTCGCACTCCGCTGCTCGGCAAGGACAGCCGCTTCGCCGGCTATCTGATGGCAGCGACCGGCACGGGCAACACGGCGCCGTACCGGCAACTCTTCGCGGCCATCGGAGCGGACAAATCCCCCGGCGGCCTCTGTGTGATCGAGGACACCGGCGCTCCGTTCGACGAACTGACCGAGGAAATCCCGCAGGGCGTCACCGTTTCGCTGCCGCCGTCGCGTGCGAGCCGCATCGGGATCCTCAAGCAGCATCATGTCGGCACGTGCGTCCGGGTCCACAGCGGCTTGACGGACTTTCCCGCCGATCTTTCCGCCGCCGAGTACGTCTGGCTGGGTCTGCGGGTGAACGAATCGGTGAAGTCGGTCGCCAAGCTCTCGCAGCGCCTGCCTGGCAAGCGCATCGTCGGCGGCGTCTCCACGCGAGACCAGTTCGACGACGGCCGGGAGATTGGTGCCCATCTTTTCGAGGGAGACTGGTACCGCCGCATCACGACCGCACCGCAGAAGTCGGTGACGCCGGGTCAGGCATCCGTCCTGGAACTCATCAATCTCGCCCGCACCGAAGCGCCCCCAGCGCAGATCGAACAGGTGCTGAAGCGCGACGCGACCCTGTCGTTCCGCCTGCTTCGCTACATCAACTCGGCCGGATTCGGTCTGTCATGCGAGATCCAGTCGTTCCGCCATGCGGTGTCGATCCTCGGCTATCAGAACCTCGGACGCTGGCTCGCCCTGCTTCTCGCCACATCCGGACATACGTCCGCGGCGCCCGTGCTCATGCGCGAGGCGGCGGCGCGAGGCAGGCTCACGGAACTGGTCGGCGAATCGTTCATCGCCGCGGAGGAACGGGACAACCTCTTCATCGTCGGCGTGTTCTCCATGCTGCCGTCGATCCTCCAGATGCCCATGGATCAGCTGGTGGGACAACTCAACCTGTCGGAGTCGGTCAACGACGCGCTTACCGCGAGATCGGGTCTGTATGGCCCGATCCTCAAGCTCGCCGAATCGGTCGAGGTGCCCGAGTCGGGTGCCCTGGAGCAGGCTGCGGGCAACATGCAGCTCTCCGCAGCCCAGGTGAATCGCCTCCATCTGGAGGCGCTCGCCTGGGCCAACAAGCTCGCCGCCTGACCGCCCTGCTTCGTCAGATCTTCTCGAAGCGGAAGACCCCGGCCGGACAGTCCACGCGAATCCGGTCCTTCGCACCGAACCGTCCCTCCAGGATCTGCTTCGCGAGCGGATTCTCTATGCTCGACTGGATTGCCCGCTTGAGCGGTCTCGCCCCGTAAACCGGGTCGAAGCCTGCCTGCGCGAGTTCCTGGAGCGCGGCATCTGTCACCTCCAGCACCATGTCCATGCGGGCAAGGCGCTGCTCCAGGTAACGCAGCTGGATCCTTGCGATCGACTGGATGTGCTTCTCGTCGAGCGCGTGGAACACCACGACCTCGTCGATACGGTTGATGAATTCCGGACGGAACTGCGTCTTCACCTCCGCCATCACCGCCACCTTCACGACGCCGTAGTCGCTTCCCGCCATCTGCTGGATCAGCTGCGAACCGAGGTTCGAGGTCATCACGATCACGGTGTTGCGGAAATCGACCGTGCGACCCTGCCCGTCGGTCAGGCGGCCATCGTCAAGCACTTGCAGCAGCACGTTGAACACGTCCGGATGCGCCTTCTCGACCTCGTCGAGCAAAATCACCGAGTACGGCTTGCGACGCACTGCCTCGGTCAGATAACCGCCCTCTTCGTAGCCCACATACCCGGGTGGCGCACCGATCAGCCGCGCGACCGAGTGCTTCTCCATGAACTCGCTCATGTCGATCCGGATGAGGTGCTCCTGCGAGTCGAACAGAAACTCCGCGAGCGCCTTGCACAGTTCCGTCTTGCCCACGCCCGTGGGTCCGAGGAACAGGAAGGAGCCGTAGGGGCGATTGGGATCGGAGAGCCCTGCGCGAGAGCGGCGTATCGCATCCGAAACGAGGCGGACGGCTTCATCCTGACCCACGACCCGCGCATGCAGGCGGTCCTCCATGGCAAGCAGCTTGTCGCGCTCGCCTTGCATCATCTTCGAGACCGGAATGCCAGTCGCGCGTGACACGACTTCCGCAATCTCCTCCGCCCCCACCTGCGTGCGCAGAAGCTTCGGCCTCTCGGTCGTTTCCTCGGCGTCCGCCTTCTTCAGCTGGGCCTCGAATTGCGGCAGCTTGCCGTACTGCAGTTCGGACATCGTCTGCCAGTCGCCCTTGCGCCTGGCCTCCTCCATCTGGAGCCGGATGCGCTCGATCTCTTCCTTGATGTGCTGGGAACCGTGGACCTGCGCCTTCTCGGCCCTCCAGATCTCCTCCAGATCGGCGTACTCGCGCTCGAGCCGGCCGATCTCGTCCTCGATCATCTGCAGCCGTCGCTGCGAGGCCTCATCCTTCTCCTTGCGCACGGCTTCACGTTCGATCTTCAGCTGGATGAGCCGGCGGTCCAGACGATCCATCTGTTCCGGCTTGGAGTCGATCTCCATCTTGATGCGGGCAGCGGCCTCGTCGATGAGATCGATGGCCTTGTCCGGCAGGAAGCGGTCGGTGATGTACCGGTTCGAAAGCTCCGCGGCCGCCACGATCGCGGGGTCCGTGATCTCGACCCCATGATGTACTTCGTACTTCTCCTGCAGTCCGCGCAGGATCGCAATGGTGTCCTCCACCGTGGGCTCGTCCACCAGCACCTTCTGGAAGCGCCGCTCCAGGGCAGCATCCTTCTCGATGTACTTGCGGTATTCGTCCAGCGTGGTCGCTCCCACGCAGTGCATCTCGCCACGTGCCAGTGCCGGCTTCAACATGTTGCCGGCGTCTATGGCCCCTTCGGCCTTCCCGGCGCCGACCATCGTGTGAATCTCGTCGATGAACACGATGATCCGGCCTTCGTCCTGGGCCACTTCCTTGAGCACGGCCTTGAGCCGCTCCTCGAACTCCCCACGGTACTTCGCGCCTGCAAGGAGCGCTGCCATGTCGAGCACCAGCACCCGCTTGTCCTTCAGCGATTCGGGCACCTCGCCGTGCACGATGCGCTGCGCCAGGCCTTCCACGATGGCTGTCTTGCCCACACCCGGCTCGCCGATCAGCACCGGGTTGTTCTTGCTGCGTCGCTGCAGAATCTGGATGACGCGGCGGATCTCGTCATCGCGGCCGATCACCGGATCGAGCTTGCCAGCCCGCGCCCGCTCGGTGAGATCCAGCGTGAATTTCTTGAGCGCTTCGCGGCTGCCTTCCGCCTCCTGGCTCTGGACCGACTCGCCCCCCCTCACCGCCGCCACCGCCTGGTCGATCGCCGCGCGGTTGCCCCCGTGCTGCTTGAGAAGCCGGCCGGTCTCTCCCTTGTCGTCCGCGACGGCGAGGACAAAAAGCTCCGAGGCGATGAACTGATCGCCGCGCTTCTGTGCTTCCTTGTCCGTGAGATTGAGCAGCGCGCCGAGATCCCTCGACACGGTGATCTCTCCGCCTGTCCCCTCCACCGTGGGGAGCCGGTCGATGGACGTCTTCAGGCCCGTCGTGAGCGCAGGCACGTTGACGCCCGCGCGCTGAAGGATGGACGAGGTGGAACCGTCCTCCTGCTGCAGCAGTGCCAGCATGAGGTGTTGCGGTTCGATGTAGCCGTTGTCCTTGCCGACGGCAAGGCTCTGGGCATCGGCCAGAGCCTGCTGGAATCGGGTGGTGAGTCTGTCGAAGCGCATGTCTTCCCCCTGGCAATGATGTCGTCTGCTCCGGCAGATGGGGTTGGCACCGCGCTTTTCAACCGTTCTCTGCCGCCGCCGGGAGAGACTAGAATCCACCCGGAACACTCGAGGAGATCGCACGATGAGAATGACCGCTTTCGTTCTGGCAGTGTCCACCGCGCTGTGGCTTCCGGCTGTGGTCCGGGCGGACGGCGAACAGGACGGCGCAGTGGCTGAAGCCCGGGCACTCACCAGCCAGCTCGCCCGTGAGCTGGGCGGCGCCTTGAAGAAGGAGATGGCGGCGTCGGGGCCTGAAGGGGCCATCGGAGTCTGCCGGCAGATGGCGCCGGAGATCGCCGGCAACCTGTCCCGTCAGACCGGGTCCAGAGTGGCGAGGGTCAGCTTGCGGGCCCGCAACCCCATGCTCGGACAGCCGGACGCCTTCGAGCAGTCCGTCCTGGCCGAGTTCGATCGCCGTGCCGCGGCAGGCGAGAAGCCCGATGCGCTGGAGCATGTGGAAGTCGTCTCCGAGCCTGCCGGCCGTTATCTGCGGTACATGAAGGCCATTCCTGTGCAGCCCCTGTGTCTCGCCTGCCACGGAACGCCCGAGACGATCCCCGATTCCGTCCGTCAGAAGCTCGCTGCCGAATACCCCAAGGACCACGCCGTCGGCTACACCCCGGGCCAGATCCGCGGGGCATTCACGGTCAAGAAGCCTTTCTGAGAGGCCGGGATGCTCTTCCGCCAGCTCTTCGATCCCGAATCGTCCACGTACACGTACGTGCTGGGCGACCCCGTCGCCCGCGAGGCGGTCGTCGTCGACCCGGTGCTGGAGAACAGCGCGCGGGACTTCGAAGTCATCGCCGCGCTCGGTCTCAAGCTCGTCTGGATTCTCGACACGCACGTGCATGCCGACCATGTCACCGGGGCGGGCGTTCTCAAGGAGCGCACAGGGGCGCGTACGGGGGTCAGCCGCCATTGCGGCGCCTCCGGGTTCGACCGCCTTCTGGACGACGGCGACATCGTGGTCTTCGGCAACGAACTGCTGCGTGCGATTTCCACGCCCGGCCACACACCCGGAAGCACCTGCTATCTGTGGCGTGACCGGCTCCTCACGGGCGACACGCTGCTCATCGGCGGCTGCGGACGGACGGATTTCCAGAACGGCAGCGCGGAGGCACTGTACGAAAGCATCACCAGCCGGCTGTTCACGCTGCCCGATGACACGCTCGTCTATCCGGGACACGACTACAAGGGCCGCCGTGTGTCGACCATCGGAGAGGAGAAGTCCACCAATCCCCGTCTGGCCGGCAAGTCGAGAGATCAGTTCGTGGAGATCATGGACAACCTGCATCTCCCCGAGCCGAAGAAGATCGCCACGGCGGTACCGGCCAATCTCCTCGGTGGCCGCACTGGAGCGGAGCCATGAAAGCATTCGTGTTCGACGCGTACGGCACGCTCTTCGACGTGCATTCCGTGGTGACCACCTGCGATCGCCTGTTCCCCGCCCGGGGCATGGAACTCTCCCGCCTGTGGCGGCAGAAGCAACTCGAGTACTCCTGGCTTCGCAGCCTCATGGGCCGCTATCTCGACTTCACCACGGTGACGGCCGATGCCCTCGGGCATGCCTGCAGCGCCCTCGGGCTGACCCTTTCCGAGGAGACCCGTGCGACGCTCCTGGCCGCATACGATCACCTTTCCCCCTACCCCGAGGTGCCCGGCACACTCGCGCGGCTCGCAGGGTCCGGGCGCGCCATCCTTTCCAATGGCACGCCGGCGATGATCGAAGCCGTCGTCCGCAACGCCGGACTGGCCGCATCGTTCGATGCGCTCGTCAGCGTGGACAGTCTGGGCATCTACAAACCGCATCCCAGCGTATACCGTCACGCGACGCAGATCCTGGGTGTCCAGGCGACCGACGTGCGATTCGTCTCCTCCAACTATTGGGACATCGCCGGCGCCACCGCTTTCGGATTCCGCACCTTCTGGATCAATCGCAGCGGTATCCAGCCCGACAACCTGGGCATCGAACCTTTCGCGGTGCTCTCGTCCCTGGATGAACTGATCCGCTACCTGGACTGATCTCGTCCGCCCGCGCCAATCCTCAAGGAAGTCGTCTCCCCTGCCGTTGAGGAGAGGTCGATTGGAAAGCGGCAGGGCGAATGCACGTCGAACCGGAAGAATGGCTGATCGTGGGTGTCACCGAGGACGGCCGGGTCTTTCGTCCCAGCGACTGGGGTGAGCGGCTTTGTGGCGCACTCGCCGCATTCGATGGCGAGCATCGCCTGCGTTATTCCAGCCACGCGCGTCCCGTCTGGCGGGAAGGCCAGGCCGGCGTGGTGATCGAGACGGTACTCCGCGACATCAATCCCGCCGCCTACGAGTTCCTGATGACCTTCGCGCGCGAAAACCGTCTGCGAGTGCAGCCGGGCCGCGGCAAGATCCGTCTCCACGACGACGAGACCGCAGACGCCTGACCGGCCGGGTCCCCAAGGCGCGCCTCCGCGCCTGCGTCAGTCCTTCCTGCGGGCCACCAGGTCGATGAGCGCGGACCGGCCCACGTGCTTGGTGCCTTCCGCAAGAACCGCCTCGTGCGCATCCAGACGCAGCAAGTCGAACTCGCGGAATGCGTCCCGCAGAAGTTCGGGCGTATAAAGGTGCGCCACGTCTCCCGGCCCTCCCGTGCGGTATTCGAGCTGCTTTGGGGTGTAGCCCTGCATCAGCACCAGTCCGCCCGGCTTGAGCGCCGTCCGGAAGCCTTCGAACAGCCTGCTTCGCTCCTGCGGTGACGCGAACTGGATGAAGATGCAGACGATCGCGTCGTAAGTCTCCGGCAGCCACGTCCAGCTTCTCACATCCGCCTGCGACCATCGGACGGACACGCCGCGATCCTGCGACAGCAGGCGCGCCTTGGCGAGCGCGAGAGGAGACACGTCGAACGCGTGCACCGCATGCCCCTGTTCGGCCAGCCACACCGCATTGCGGCCTTCGCCGCAGGCAACGTCGAGCACGGTCGAACCCGGAGCCAGGCGATGCGCCTCCTGCGTGAGGAAGACGTTCGCGGTGCGTCCGAAGATGTAGTCGGACGTGTCGAATCGCTCGTCCCAGAATTTTTGTGCATCGTTGAATTCAGGCATGAGATGTTCCTCGAGGACGATCGCCGCCGAGCATTCAGCGGGGGGAGATCACGGGATTCACGGGATGCGGTTCGCGCACGACATCCGGCGCGGATCCCCGACGGTGCCCCTTGGGCGGTCTGACGGGGACGGGCGACAATGCCCGAGGTCCCTGATCCTTCACCCGTTGCCAGATCTCATCGGGATCCCGGGCGAAGATGCTGGACCGTTCAAACGTGTGGACCTGGATGCCGCGTCCCAGCGGTGGCTCGAAGGACGGCGACACCGCCACCTCGTCGGGCCGAAGCTCGTGATACAGGCGCTCGGCGAAATCACCGGCGTCGATGAATGCCTGGCTTCCGTCGTCGAAGCGGACCCGATAGATCGCATCACGATAGGGCCACGGTCCCCCCATCACGAGACCTTTCACCGTGAACGCACGCTTGTCGTACACGGGGACGCGTCCTCTCAATTCCACGTCCGCGTGGAAATCGATGCTGGTCTCCCACAGCCCCGGCCGTGCCCAGAACGTCTTTCCCACCGGATCGGCATCCGCCATCGCCCCCGCGGAAAACGCCAGAACGACCGTCAGCATCAGCGCCGGCCCCGTCATCCGGCCGCAGGAACTGACTAGACCTCCGCGAGGCAGACGCGGGACTCGCACCGGCAGTGCCACGGTGATCATCGCCCCGGCCCGTCGGGCTCCTCCAGCAACACGCGGGCACGTTCGCGGGCGCCGCCGGCATCCATATCGCCGGGCGACGGAGTCTCCGCCCGCGTTTCCCGCCGCCGCATGACCCGGACCAGCACGACCATACCCCCTGCCATCAGCACGAACGGACCGATCCACAGAAGCCAGGTGGAAGACTTGACCGGCGGCCGATACAGCACGAAGTCGCCATACCGTTGCGTGAGATACGCCTTGATCTCCTCGTCCGATTTGCCGGCCCGCATCATGTCCTTGACCTGATTCTTGAGGTCGATGGCGAGTTCCGCGTGGGAATCGGCAAGCGACTGGTTCTGGCAGACCAGGCAGCGAAGCTCGGCGGACAGGGCCGAGAGCCGCTTTTCGAGCGCCTCCTCCGGCATCTGTGCGCAAGAGGCCGAACTCCACAACGAGATCGCCAGGAGCACCCACGAGAGGAACGCGACCCGCCCGTTCATCCCTGCAGCTTCCGCACGAGGGGGATGATCTTCTCCTGGAGATCCGAAGGCGTGACAGGACCGATCTGCTTGTAGCGGATGACTCCCTCCTTGTCGATCAGGAACGTCTCCGGCACGCCATAGACGCCATAGTCGATGCCGACACGGCCATCGGTGTCCATGATCGATGCCGTGTACGGGTTGCCGAACTGATCGAGCCACTTCAAGGCGTTGTCGCGCTGATCCTTGTAGTTGAGTCCGTAGATGGGCACCACGTTGGCCTTGCCCAGTTCGACCAGGAGCGGATGTTCCTGGCGGCAGGATACGCACCACGATGCCCAGACGTTGAGCAGCCAGACCTGCCCTTTCAGATCCTGCGGCGTGAGGGCCCTGGAAGGCTCGTGGAGTTGGGCGAGCGTGAATCCGGGCGCTGGTTTGTCGATGAGTGGCGATGGCACTTCGCGTGGATTGAGCGAGAGACCGATGCCGAGGAAGACGACCAGGATGGCGAAGATGCCCAGTGGAAGCAGGTATCTTTTCATGGGATGTCGATCAGGCCGATGCGGCTGCGGCTGCGTCGCGTGCGGTCTCGCGGGCTTGCCGTCTGGCCAGCCGGTATCTGCGGTCGGTCAGCGCGACCAGCCCGCCGATGGCCATCAGGAAGCCGCCGCCCCAGATCCAGTCGATGAACGGCTTGTGGTAGACGCGCACGATCCACGCACCGTCGCCCACCTGTTCCCCGAGCGACACGTAGAGATCACGCGTGAAGCCCGAATCCATGTCGGCTTCGGTCATGGGCATTTGCTGCACGGGATAGAAACGCTTTTCCGGATGCAGTTCGAGCAGCTTGCTGCCACTTTCGAGCACGGAGACGATGCCCTGTGTGGCGTCATAATTCGGCCCGTCGGCGCGCCGCAGGCCGTCCAGCCGGAAACCGTACCCCCCGACCTCGACCACATCGCCGACCTTCATCCGCACGTCCCTCTCGGTTTCGTAGCCCTTCACCATGGTCACGCCCACGATGAACACCGCCACACCGAGGTGCGCCAGGATCATGCCCCAGTAGCCGCGAGGCTGGGAACGCATCGCCTTGCCCCAGCCCTGCCCGCGCACGGCCCCGAGTTGCCGGGTCGTCTCGGCGACACTGGCTACGCAGGTGGCCGCAATCCAGAGCGCGAGAAGCAATCCCAGGAAAACCATCGGGGACCATCGGCCCATGACGAAAGGCACGACGAGCGCAGCAGCCACGCTCACGGCAGCCGCCCATTTGAGGCGCGTCGCGAGATCGGGCAGCTCGGCGCGTTTCCATCGCGCCATGGGCCCGATACCGATGAGAAAAAGCATCGGCGTCATCAGCGGGACGAAGACTGCCTCGAAGTAAGGCGGGCCCACCGATATCTTGCCCAGCTTCATCGCATCCATGAACAGGGGATAGAGCGTGCCCAGGAGCACCGAGCCTGCAGCGACGACCAGCAGCACGTTGTTGGTGAGCAGCGCGGCCTCCCGCGAGATGACCTCGAACCGGCCGCCGACTCCCACCTTCGGAGCACGCCACGCGAACAGCGTGAGCGAACTGCCGATGACCACGGACAGGAACGCGAGAATGAAGATGCCGCGGGCGGGATCGGTGGCGAACGCATGCACCGATGTCAGGACTCCCGAGCGAACCAGGAAAGTACCGAGCAGACTCAGGCTGAATGCGAGGATCGCGAGCAGCACCGTCCAGATCTTGAAGCCTCCTCGCTTCTCCGTCACGGCAAGGGAGTGCATCAGCGCGGTGCCCACGAGCCATGGCATGAACGACGCGTTCTCGACGGGATCCCAGAACCACCATCCGCCCCAGCCCAGTTCGTAATAGGCCCAGGCGCTGCCGAGACAGATTCCGATCGTCAGGAAGACCCAGGCGGCCGTCGTCCAGGGACGCGACCAGCGCGCCCAGGTCGCATCGAGCTGACCGCCGAGCAAGGCCGCAATGGCAAAGGCAAATGCGACGGAGAATCCCACGTAGCCCATGTAGAGCATCGGCGGGTGGATCACCATGCCCGGATCCTGCAGCAGGGGGTTGAGATCACGGCCGTCTTCGGCTCCAGGCAGCAGGCGCTCGAACGGATTGGAAGTCATCAGCAGGAAAAGGAGGAACCCGACACTCACGAGCGCCATCACGGCGAGGATCCTGGCGGTCACCGCTTCGGGGAGATGCCTGCTGAAGACGGACACGGCCGTCATCCAGAGCGTCAGCATGAAGACCCACAGCAACAGCGATCCCTCGTGACTGCCCCAGGTGGCCGCGAACCGGTATTGCACGGGCAGTGTCGAGTTCGAATTCGACGCGACGTTTGCCACGGAGAAATCGTTGCTCACGAACGACCATGCGAGACAGCCGAACGCGATGGCGACGAACACGAACTGCCCTTGAGCGGCGGGACGCGCCAGCGCCATGAACCGCGCATTGCCCCGCATGGCTCCCACCAGGGGCACCACCCCCTGGACAATCGCGATGCACAGCGCGAGCATCAAGCAGAAATGGCCGATCTCCGGAATCACTTCGCGCCCTCCCCTGATTTCTGCAGCACCAGCGTCTTCTGGCTTTCATGCTCCGCCTTGCGTGCCTTCTCCACCGCGTCGGCCGCTTCGGGAGGCATGTAGTTCTCGTCGTGCTTGGCCAGGACCTCCGTGGCGTGAAAGGTGCCATCGCTCTCCAGCTTGCCCTGGGCGACGATACCCTTCCCCTCCTTGAACAGATCGGGAAGGATGCCCTTGAAGGCGACCGGAATGGACTTGGCAGTATCGGTGACCGTGAACTGGACCGTCACGCCGTCCGATTGCCTCTTCAGGCTGCCGGCCTCCACGAGACCGCCGATGCGGAAGCTGCGATTGAGGGGCGCCTCGTGCGCGGCCACCTGGGTCGGACTGTAGAAGAACACCAGGTTGCTGTTGAACGCGTTGAGAATGAGCGCCGCGGCGATGCCCAGGACGGCCAGCCCGCCCGCGACCATGGCGAATCTCTTGTGGCGTGGTTTCATCACGGCTTGCCCAGACGTGAGATGCGCCGTGCGTACTCCAGGGCCGCACGGTGCCTGCGCCGCACGAGCACGACCTCGCCGATCAGCAGGACGGCCGTCACACCATACGCGCCCCAGACGTAGGCTCCGTAGCCGCCCATGGCCAGAAAGCCTTCCAAACCGTTCCATTGCATCTGTTCGATCCTCTCGTTCGAGCGCACCGCTCCCGGCAGGAACCCGGAGAACCCGCGCCCGCCGTCACTCAGACATCGGCCACCCAGCCCGCGTTGCGTTCGCGCTCGAGAATGATGCCGCGAACGCGCGTCAGGGCGGCTGCGATGCTGTACATCCAGAAAGCCAGCGCCATCACCAGCATGCCCAGCAGCATCGAGGACGCCATGGAGGGCGCCCGGGACAGGCTCACCGACGCCCCCTGGTGCAGCGTATTCCACCACTTCACGGAGAAATAGATGATCGGCACGTTGATCACGCCAACGATCGCGAGGATGGCCGCCGCCTTGTCGGCCTTGCGCGGCTCGTCGATGAAGGCGTGCAGGGCCATGAATCCTATGTAAAGGAACAGCAGGATGAGTTCCGGAAGTGAGCCGCGCGTCCCACACCCACCACGTGCCCCACGTGGGCCTGCCCCACAACGCGCCGGTCCACAATGCGATGAACGTCATGAGCGCCCCGGTCGGCGCGAGGGCGCTCGCCATCATGGACGAGAGTCTGGTATTGAGCACCAGACCCAGTGCTGCCCATGCCGCCATGACGAGGTAGATGAACATGGACATCCAGGCCGCCGCGACGTGGATGAAGATGATCCGGTACGACTCGCCCTGCTGGAAGTCCGTGGGGGCCACGAAGAAACCGATGTACAGACCCGCCGCACCCAGCACGGCGGCAAGCAGCCAGAACACCGGCGCCAGGCGCCCTGCCAGCGGATAGAAAGTCTGCGGCGACGAAAACTTGAAGAGGTTCATGGCTCGAGGAATGGGTGAAGGGGTACCGGTGTCACTCCAGCGCGACACGCAGTGCTGCGGCAGCGGCGAGAGGACCGGTCACCAAGGCGACGCACAGGCAGGCGCCCAGCAGGGACAGATGGCCGGAAGCACCGGCTCCGGAAGCGGTCGCCTCCACGGCGCCGGCTCCGAAGATCAGCACGGGAATATAGAGCGGGAGCACCAGGAGTGCGACCAGCACGCCGCCTCCCCGCACGCCGAGAGTGAGCGCAGCCCCTACGGCACCGATCAGGGAGAGGCAGGGTGTCCCGAGGAGCAGCGTCCCGAGAAGAATGCCCAGCAGGTCGGGCGCCAGACCGAACTGCAGGCCCAGGACCGGCGCCATCAGCGCGAGCGGCACCCCCGAGAGAAGCCAGTGTGCCGTCACCTGGGACAGCACCAGCATGGACAGCGGCTGCGGTGCCAGGGCGAGTTGCTCCAGCGATCCGTCCGCATAGTCGGTGCCGAACACGCGCGGCAACGACAGCATGGCGGCCAGCAGAGCGGCCACCCAGAGTATTCCGGGCGCCATGGTCTTCAGCATCTCCGGCTCCGGCCCGACACCCAGGGGAAACAGGCTCACGACGATGATGAAGAAGAAGAAGGTGGTCAACCAGTCTGCGCGCCGGCGCCATGCCTGCATCACGTCCCGACGGAATGCGGCCCACAGCGCTGCGATCATGCGCGTGAGTCGAGCCGGAGCCGGCGGGTTCGTCCATGCGGCAGTGCCACTTCCTGATGGGTGGTGAGCACGGCGATTCCGCCGCCGCTCACGTGTCCGTCCAGCAACTTTCCCAGGTGGGTGACGGACGCGGTGTCGAGCGCCGAGAAGGGTTCGTCCAGGATCCACAGCGCCCGGCTTCGGGACAGCCAGAGCCGCGCAAGCGCAGCGCGCCGCCGCTGCCCCTGGGACAACACCCTGACCGGCAGATCCGCCCGGCGGGTGAGGCCCACGCCATCGATGGCATCGCGCACCTCCTGTTCGCCTGCCGGAAGTCCGGCGAGCCGGGCATGGAACCGCAGATTCTCGGTCACCGTGAGATCGTCCTTCACCGCGTTGAGGTGCCCCACGTAGGCAATGACCCGGGCCAGATCGTCGGCCGCCTTGCGGTAGGGCATTCCGCCCCAGTGCAATTCGCCACGGTCCGGCGATCCGAGGCCGCATAGAATGCGCAGCAGGCTGGTCTTGCCGCTCCCGTTCTCGCCTTCTATCCAGAGAACTTCCCCGGGACGCGCGGCGAAGCTCAAGCCCTGGAACAGAATCTGGTCGCCCCGCACGCACGCGAGGTCGCTGGCTTCGAGCATCGGGGAAAGGGGCGCGCGGTTCGCGTGGAAAGACCCCGATTATATCCACGCGATGCCCCAGTCTTCCGGGTTTCGGCCCGATCGCCATCTGGTACACGTTGCGGCGAGGGTGGACGTCCAGGGGCGGCCCCATGCCTCCCGGCAAGCCGGAAGTCTTGAAGCGGCGTGCGAAGATGCGGAGCCAAGTCACTGGCACTGATGACCGGACCGGTACGGCCCCTCCGGCGTGGTGGGCAGATTGCTTGTAGGGGACTCCGGTCTGCCCGTGATCCGCGCGCGATGCGCGCCGGCGGCGGTGCCAATCACGCGAACGGGAGGTCAGCACGTTGAGATGGGATGGTCGAATTCTCGGGAGAGTGCCCCGATCCAGGGCGCTTCCGCATGCCGGAGCTTCCCCGGAGCCCGGACGCCGGTCCGGAGCCCGCCGCGGCCTGAATCGCCCCGCGAGTCCCTTGCCATGCGCCACCTCGCTGCGTCCACTCTCCTGCTCTCGCTCGCCGCCTCGGGGTCGTTGACCATACCGGCGAACTTCGGGACGCCGCCGGCCGACCGCATCGACCCTTCCACGTACCGGCAGGAACTGGTCGTCCTGACCCGGCCAGCGCCTGCCACGCGGTTTCCCACGGTCGAGGGCCACTTCGCGGGACTCGAACGGGATCTCGTGTCCATGTTCGCCGAGGAGATCGACGTTCCTCTCCGCGTGATCGAGGCATCGGGCTACGCCGACGCGCTCGCCCGGCTCCAGCGCGGCGAAGCGCATCTCGCCGCCGCGGGCCTGACCGCCACACGCGGGCGCGACGAAAATATCGTGTTCGGTCCCGGATACATGACGGTGCGTCAGGTGCTGGTGCACCGCGCCGGCAGCGAGGCCCCGCGTTCAGTTCGGGCATTGGGCGACAAGCGGGTGGTGGTTGCCGCGCAATCGGCCGGTGCCGAGCGGTTCGAGCGCGCGCTGAGCAAGGCGCCCGAGGTGAATGTGGAAGTGGTCACGGCCAATGCACCGGAGGCCGTCACGGCAACGCTTCGCGCGGGCAATGCCGAATATGCGGTCATGGGCTCGCACATGTTCGACCTGCTGCGCGTGGCTTTTCCGCAATACAGGCGGGCAATGACGCTCGGTGAGCCGGACAAGCTGGCCTGGGCATTTCCCGCCGATGCGGACCCCCGCCTGCTCAAGCAGGCAAGGCGATTCTTCACGCGGATCCAGTCGAACGGCACTCTGCCGCGCCTCATCGACCGGTACTACGGTCACGTCAACCGGCTGTCCCAACTGGAGCGCGAGACATTCCTCGAACGCTGCGAAACGTCGCTCTCGCAATATCGCCACGCGTTCATCGCAGCCCAGAACGCGACGGGAATCGACTGGAGGCTGATCGCGGCGCTCGGGTACCAGGAGTCGAAATGGGACCCGCTCGCCACCTCTCCCACTGGGGTGCGCGGATTCATGATGCTCACTGACCAGACGGCCGCGCGCACCGGACTGCGCGACAAGCTGCACGCCAGGTCGAGCATCCTCGCCGGTGCCCGTTACCTGAAATCCCTGCGCGATGCCCTGCCGCCGCGTATCGCCGAACCGGACCGGACCTGGCTTGCGCTCGCGGCCTACAACCAGGGTCCGGGGCATCTGGAAGACGCCCGCGTTCTCGCCCAGCGCAACGGCGGCAACCCTGACGTCTGGCTGGACGTGAAGCGTGCGCTGCCCCTTCTGGCCGATGCGGAATACAACGGGGACCTGCGCCATGGCTACGCCCGCGGCGGCGAAGCCATGGCGCTCACCGAGAACGTCCGGGCGTATTACCAGATGCTCATGCAGATCGAACCCGCGATCGGACCGGACGTGCCGCTGCGGACCCCCGCCGACGGGGAGCCTGCGGTCACCTCCGCGCCGGAGTTCGGCTTCCTGATCTGAGCGGACGGTCAGCCCGGGCGGCTGATCCGTTCGATCCCTCCCATATAGGGCCGCAATGCGTCCGGCACGACGATGCTGCCGTCGTCCTGCTGATAGTTCTCCAGGACGGCGACCAGAGTGCGGCCCACCGCGAGACCGGATCCGTTCAGTGTGTGGACGATTTCGGGCTTGCTCTTCTCCCCGCGATAGCGGGCCTGCATCCGGCGGGCCTGGAAGCCCTCGAAATTCGAGCACGACGAGATCTCGCGGTACGTGTTCTGTGCCGGCAACCAGACCTCGATGTCGTAGGTCTTGGAACTGGAGAAGCCCATGTCCCCCGTGCACAGGGTGACGACCCGGTAAGGCAGTTCAAGGCGCCTGAGGATCGTCTCGGCGTGGCCGGTGAGCGCCTCCAGCGCGTCGTAGCTTTGCGAGGGGTGAACGATCTGCACGAGTTCCACCTTGTCGAACTGGTGCTGCCGGATCATTCCGCGCGTGTCCTTGCCGTACGATCCTGCCTCGCTGCGGAAGCATGGCGAGTGACACACGAACTTGAGCGGCAGGGATTCCAGGGCCACGATCTCGTCACGCACGATGTTCGTGACAGGCACCTCGGCCGTCGGGATCAGATACAACTTGCCTTCCTCGCCCCGAGGAACGCCGAAGAGGTCCGCCTCGAACTTGGGCAACTGGCCGGTGCCGCGCATGCTGGCAGCGTTGACGAGATAGGGAACGTATACCTCGGTGTACCCGTGTTCGGACGTGTGCACGTCCAGCATGAACTGCGCGATCGCCCTGTGCAGGCGCGCCACCGGCCCCTTCATGAGCGTGAAGCGGGCGCCGGAGATCTTCACCGCCGATGCGAAGTCCAGCATGCCAAGGCCTTCGCCCAGATCCACGTGATCCTTCACGGCGAAATCGAACGACCGCGGCGTTCCCGTGCGACGGACCTCGGCGTTGTCGTCCGACGATCTGCCGGCAGGAACGCTCGCATGCGGAACGTTGGGAATGCCGGCCAGCAGCTCGTCGAGCCGGGTGCGGATGCCTTCCAGTTCCTCCTCGTTGCGCTTGAGCGCATCGCCCAATCCGGCCACTTCGGCCATGACGGCCGCGGTGTCCTCTCCCTTGGCCTTCAGATGACCGATCTGCTTGGACAGGGCATTGCGCCTCGCCTGCAGATCCTGCGTGGCGGTCTGGCAGGTCTTGCGCTGTCCTTCCAGGGACTGGAATTCGGCCACGGGGAATTCGAATCCGCGGTCGGCGAGGCGCCGTGCGACGGCGTCGAGATCGGTACGGAGAAGTTGGATGTCTAGCATGGGGCCGGGTGAGTTGATGAATGTATGCGGATCGTATCCGTCAATCCTTGCGACTGCGCCTGCCGGGAACCGCGCGCGCCTGGGCATCGAGTTCGGCGAGATGCGCCAGCTTCTCGCCGATGCGTGCTTCCAGGCCGCGCGGCGTGGGGCGGTAGAACGAAGGAGTGTCCATGTCGTCCGGAAAGTACGACTCTCCGGCCGCGTAGGCCTCGGGCTCGTCGTGCGCATAGCGGTACGCATGGCCGTATCCGAGGGACTTCATGAGCTTGGTCGGCGCATTCCGCAGATGCAGCGGCACGGCGCGCGAACCGTCCCGCTTGACGAAATCGCGGGCGGAATTATAGGCAACGTATGCCGCGTTGCTCTTGGCCGCGCACGCCATGTACAGCACGGCCTGCGCAATCGCCAGTTCCCCTTCGGGACTGCCCAGCCGCTCGTAGGTCTCGCAGGCATCGAGGGCGAGCCGCAGCGCGCGCGGATCCGCCAGTCCGATATCCTCGGTCGCCATGCGTACGATGCGCCGTCCCAGATAGAGCGGATCGGCCCCTCCGTCCAGCATGCGGCAGAACCAGTAGAGCGACGCGTCCGGATTCGATCCACGCACGGACTTGTGCAGGGCGGAGATCTGGTCGTAGAACGCTTCGCCTCCCTTGTCGAACCGTCGCAGGCTCTGCGCCAGCGTGGTCTGGACGAAGCTGTCGTCGATGTCCTCCGCCCCGGCAGCCATCGCGGCGGCGCGCAGCGTCTCCATCATGTTCAGCATGCGCCGGGCATCGCCGTCGGCGAAACCGATCACCATGTCGCGCGCCGGTCCGGCGAAGGGAAGATCCGCGAGCGCCTCGTGCCGCGCCCGCTCGAACAGGACGGCCAGTTCCTCCTTCGCGAGAGGATTCAGCACGTACACCGCCGCCCGCGAAAGCAAAGCGCCATTGACCTCGAAGGACGGATTCTCGGTCGTGGCGCCGATGAAGGTGATGACCCCCTGCTCCACGAACGGCAGAAAGGCATCCTGCTGCGCCTTGTTGAAACGGTGCACCTCGTCCACGAAAAGAATGGTCCGCCGCCCTGTCCGCGCGAGGGTGTCCTGCGCCCGGGCAACGGCCTCCCGGATTTCCTTCACGCCGGCAAAGACGGCCGAGAGCGTGAGGAACTCGGCATCGAAACCCTGCGCCAGAAGCCGGGCCAGAGTGGTCTTGCCCACGCCCGGAGGCCCCCAGAGAATCATGGAGTGCGGCTGCCCCGATTCCACGGCGAGCCTGAGCGGCTTGCCGGGAGCCAGAAGATGCGACTGGCCGACGACGTCGTCCAGACGCCGCGGCCGCATCGTTTCGGCCAGGGGTGCCACGGCAGTCGTGGGCGCGAACAGGTCAGTCACTGTCCAGGGTCCGATCTTTCCGGCGGGCAGAGACGCCCCACCCTCCCCGACATCGCGAACGGATCCGTCACTTGTCTCCCACCACGTCCGCGTCCTTCGGCGGCACGAAACGGAAGGCATCGGCAGCCAGCCGTGGATTGCGTTCCAGCCGCGTGAACCGGATGGTGGTGGTCTGTCCAAGACGGTCCTGCAGCTGCATCGTTTCGGGATTGGACTTGCGGAACCCGATCCGCATCCGTTCGAACGTGCTCTCCGGATCCCTGGGCACGGCCTCGAGCCATTCCAGGCCGCCCTCCTTCGGCAGTGTCTTGAACGTGTAGGCCCGGTCCACGTCGTTGTTGCCGGCCAGCAACGCAGCCGGGCTGGACCCCAGTGCGTCGCCCAGCGCCTTCACCGTGACCTGGTTGAGGTCCCTGTCGTAGACCCACACCTTCTCGCCATCCCCGACGATCAACTGCTCGTAGGGCTTCACATAGAGCCAGCGGAACTTGCCGGGCCGGGAGAACAGGAAGGTTCCCGTCGAGTCCTGCAGCTTCTTCCCCTGCGCATCCGCGACCGATTGCTGGAATTCGATGCGTGCCGACTTGACCTCACCGATGAAGGACTTGAGCGATTCGAGCCCGGCTCCCGCCGCTTGCGCACCGAGCGCCCCTGCGGCGAGAAAGGCCCATGCAATGGTCGAGATCTTCATTCGCTCCTCGCTGGAACCAGGATGTCACGATTCCCGTTGGTGGCCATCGGCGAAACCAGCCCTGAACGCTCCATCTGCTCGATGAGGCGCGCGGCCCGGTTGTAGCCGATGCGCAGATGCCGCTGCACCAGGGAGATCGACGCGCGGCGCGACTTGAGAACGATGGCGACCGCTTCGTCGTAGAGGGGGTCGGACTCTCCGTCCGGACTGCCGCCTGTGCCGGCGCCCTCCCCGTCGCCCCCCTCTTCAGAGTCGTTGCCTTCCAGAATGCCTTCGATGTATTGCGGTTGACCTCGGGCCTTCAGATACTCGACCACCTTGTGCACTTCGTCGTCGGCAACGAACGCGCCGTGCACCCGTTGCGGAAGACCTGTCCCGGGCGGCAGGTACAGCATGTCGCCCTGGCCCAGCAGTGCTTCCGCACCCATCTGATCCAGAATGGTCCGCGAGTCGATCTTGCTGGACACCTGGAACGCCACGCGGGTGGGAATGTTCGCCTTGATGAGACCGGTGATCACGTCGACGGAGGGCCGCTGCGTGGCCAGAACCAGATGGATGCCCGCGGCCCGCGCCTTCTGCGCAAGACGTGCGATGAGCTGCTCCACCTTCTTGCCGACCACCATCATCAGATCGGCAAGCTCGTCGATGACGACGACGATGAAAGGCAGCTCCGCCAGCGGCTCCGGGCTTTCGGGCGTAAGCGTGAATGGATTGGTGAGCGGGTGTCCGGCCTTCTCGGCGTCGCGCACCTTCTGATTGAAGCCCGACAGATTGCGCACCCCCAGCGCGGACATGAGCTTGTAGCGCCGTTCCATCTCCGCCACGCACCAGTTGAGCGCATGTGCCGCGTGCTTCATGTCGGTCACCACCGGCGCGAGCAGATGCGGGATGCCGTCGTACACCGACAACTCCAGCATCTTCGGATCCACCAGGATCATCCGAACTTCGTTGGCCGTCGACTTGTAGAGCAGCGACAGGATCATCGCGTTCACCGCGACGGACTTGCCGGATCCGGTGGTCCCCGCGACAAGGAGGTGCGGCATCTTCGCCAGGTCGGCGACCACCGGCTTGCCCGCGATGTCCTTGCCCAGCACGAGGGTGAGCCGGGACCCCATGCCGCCGTACACCTCGGAGCCGAGGATCTCCGAAAGGCGGACGATCTGCCGCTTCGGATTGGGAATCTCGAGACCCATGCAGGATTTTCCCGGAATCGTCTCGACCACCCGGATGCTCATGACCGACAGCGCCCGCGCGAGGTCCTTCACGAGGTTCACGATCTGGCTGCCCTTCACGCCCACGGCCGGCTCGATCTCGTAGCGGGTGATCACCGGCCCCGGATAGGCCGCCAGCACCTTCACCTCGATGCCGAAGTCGAGCAGCTTCTTCTCGATGAGCCGCGAGGTGAACTCCAGGGTCTCGGGCGAGAGCACTTCGACCCTTGTATCGGCTTCGTCCAGCAATTGCAGCGGTGGAAGCGGCGAATCGGGCAGGTCCTCGAACAGCGGCTTCTGCTTTTCCTTGGCGACACGTGCCGACTTGGGGATCTCGGTAACCGGCGGCTCGATGTGGATAGGTGCGTGGTGTTCCTCGAGCTTCACCCGCTTCTCCTCGACGATCGCCTCGCGCACCGCCGTCGCCTCCACGCCGATCTCGCGATCGCGCCTCTCCCGCCAGCGGCGCAGCAGCGTCGCGCCGGCGGCTTCCATGACCTGACCTATGCGCTCTGCCGCGTTGATCCAGGAAAGTCCGCTGAAGAGGGAGAATCCGCCCGCGAGCGCCACGAGCAGCGCGAGCGTGCTGCCGGTGAATCCGAACGCCGCGGAAAGCGCCCCGGAGATCGCGCCACCGATCATCCCGCCGGGACGGTAAGGCAGTGACGCCGTCAGCGAATGCAGGCGCAGCGCCTCGAAGCCGCTGGACGCAAGGAGGAACACCAGGAACCCCCCGATCGCGTACCCGAGCGGACGGCGATCATCGGACGCCTCCGTGCGGTCCAGCCGCCGATACAACGCGAAGATCATGGCGATGCACGACACCACCCACCACCACGCGGAAAGGCCGAACAGGTAGAGCAGCACGTCGGCGATCCAGGCACCGACCGAGCCTCCCGCGTTGTGCAGTTCCGGCGTGGTCATCGCATGCGACCAGCCAGGATCGCTCTTGCGATAGGTGGCGAGGATGAGCGCGAGATAGATGCCGCCGCCAAGGAATACCAGCCACCACACCTCCCGTAGCAGTCGCGCGAGGCGCGGCGGCAGGGGGCGTGGTTCGGGCTGCTCGGAAGCGCGCCCTCTACCAGACCGCATGTGTTTGATTCATCGAACGAAGCATGACGTCATTCTACCCTGCATAGTGCCACCGGATCGACACCCGGGCGCTGCTCCTGCGACAATTGTCGGCTGACGCACCCTCCAATTCCTTCGTTGGACACCATGGCAGACAGGAAACATTCGCGGCTTCTCATCCTCGGCTCGGGCCCGGCCGGCTACACGGCCGCTGTCTATGCGGCGCGAGCCAACCTCAAGCCCACGCTCATCACCGGGCTCGCCCAGGGCGGGCAGCTCATGACGACGACCGACGTCGACAACTGGCCCGCCGACGCAATGGGGGTGCAGGGCCCGGATCTCATGGAACGGTTCCAGAAGCATGCCGAGCGTTTCCAGACGGAGATGATCTTCGACCACATCCACCGGGCCGACCTCTCGGCGAGACCCATGGAACTGCACGGCGACTCCGCCGTCTACACGTGCGACGCGCTGATCATCGCCACCGGCGCCTCGGCAAAGTACCTCGGTATTCCCTCGGAACAGGCCTACATGGGGAAAGGCGTTTCGGCGTGCGCCACGTGCGACGGATTCTTCTTCCGCAATCAGGACGTCGCGGTGATCGGCGGCGGCAATACGGCCGTGGAAGAGGCGCTGTATCTCTCCAACATCGCCCGCACGGTGACGGTCGTCCACCGGCGCGACCGGTTCCGCGCCGAGGCCATCATGGTGGACAAGATTCTGGCGCGGGCACGCGACGGGAACGTGCGCATCGAATGGAATCACGTCGTCGACGAGGTGCTCGGCGACAAGTCCGGCGTCACCGGCATGCGGATCCGCAGCGCCGTGGACGGATCGACCAAGGACATCGCGGTCCAGGGCTTCTTCGTCGCCATCGGACATTCGCCCAACACGCAGATCTTCGACGGTCAGCTGGAGATGAAGAACGGATACATCGTCACCCGCTCCGGCACCGAAGGCAACGCAACGGCAACGAGCGTTCCCGGCGTCTTCGCGGCCGGCGACGTCCAGGATCACGTCTACCGGCAGGCCGTCACGAGTGCCGGGACAGGCTGCATGGCGGCGCTGGACGCCGAGCGCTTCCTGGACCAGGGACACTGACGGTCCCCCGGAGCATGCGGTGCAAGGTTCGGACGGCGATGACGACGATCTTCGCGCCTTTCGGGAGGCGGTGAAGGACGTCGCCCCGATGCGCGAAGCAGACAGGATCACGCACGCGCCGCCCAAGCCTCCGCCCGTACCGGTGCAGAGTCTGCTGGACGACAAGGCAACGCTCGCCGACAGCCTGTCGGACCCGCTGGAGGGCGATGCACCGCTGGAAATCGGCGAGGAGCTCACGTACCACCGCGAAGGCGTTCCGGTACAGACGCTCCGGCGCCTCCGGCGTGGGGAATGGGTCATCCAGGACGATCTCGATCTGCACAACATGACCACCGAAGCCGCGCGATGTACTCGTCGAGTTCCTGAACCGGGCAGTGCGGCGGGGCATCCGCTGTGTTCGCATCGTCCACGGCAAGGGCTATCGCTCGCAGGGGGGCCAGCCGGTGCTCAAGGGCCGAGTGGCCCACTGGCTCAGGCAGCGGGACGAAGTCCTCGCGTACGTGCAGGCACGCCCGCAGGACGGCGGCGGCGGAGCGGTTCTGGTCCTGCTTCGTGGCGGTTTCCGTGCCGGTTGATCGCCGGCTTCTCCGGCCCGCTGCCACGGCGGACTGATTGGTCACCCTGCTTTCCACCATCGCTCTCGGGTTCTTCCTGGGCATGCGGCACGCGACGGATGCCGACCACGTGATTGCCGTGGCAACCATCGTCGGACGGAGCCGCAGCTTGCGTCCTGCCGCTGTCGTGGGCGCGCTCTGGGGCATCGGCCATTCGGCCACGGTTCTGCTGGTCGGCGGGGCGATGGTCCTGTTCGAGATCGCCATCCCGCCCGGAGCCGTGCGCTGGCTGGAACTGGCCGTCGGCGCGATGCTCGTGCTGCTCGGAATCTTCGCCCTGGTGTCCCTGGCCCGCCGGGACAAGGTCGACTTCGTTGCGGTACCGCATCCCCATACCCCCCTGCTGGGCCGAAACGCGGCGCGTCATCCTGCGCCTCTCGTCCGTCATGCTCACCTGCACGTCCATGGTGATCACGTCCACAGCCATCGCCATGGTCACGGCGCGGCCGGGCATGGACACTCCGAGAACGCCACGACGACCTCGTGGCTCGACAGGAACCTGGGCAGTCTGCCCCTGTATCACGCATTGCGGCCCGTCCTCGTCGGCATCGTCCACGGACTGGCGGGCTCGGCGGCCGTGGCGCTCGTGGTGCTCGGTGCGATTCGCGATCCCTGGTGGGGCATCGCCTACCTGCTCGTCTTCGGCGTGGGAACGATTGCCGGGATGATGATCGTCACGGCTGTCATCGCCCTGCCGTTCGCGCTGTCGGCGCGCCGGCTTCCCCGGCTCAATACCCTGCTCCAGGCGTTCTCGGGGGTCCTGAGCCTCGGTTTCGGGGCCTATCTCCTTGCCACGGTGGGACAAGCCCTTTGATCGGGGTCTCACGGGAAAACCGCTGACCGGCGGTGCCCACACACCGTCAAGTTTGACAGGTCGGTGCCGTAACCCGCTGCAAGTTCATCCGGGATCGCAACGATGATCTCTTGCCGTCCGGTTTCCGTTGCACTGTGCCTCGCCCTGGAGAACCCCGGCCATCGAGCAGTCCGTGACTCAATCAGGGAGGCGTCAAGTGTCCAATTTCGTCGCCATGATCGCCCAGGCGTTCCTCATCGTCTTTCTCGCCAGCTGTGGGGGCGGAGGCGGATCTTCCTCGCCATCCAGCGGCTCTTCGGTGACAGGATTGACCACACCGCCCAGCGTTTCCGTGGTCACGGCCCACTGACGATCCAGCGTCGGGAGGAACGCCTCGTGAACTTTCGCTTCCATTTGCTGCTTGCGTGCCTTGCACCCGCCTTCGCCATGCCGCTCCCGACGGATGCCGCACCCGTGGCCTCCTCGCACTACTACACCGATCCTCAATCGGAGTACGTCCAGGACGCAACGTCCGATCGAATCGGAACGGTCAACATGATCATGTGCCTGCTCGGTGCTCTCCGCCCGGATGCCATGGTGAACGCCGGCAACTACGTCGCCCTGGCGGACAAGACGAAATGCCAGTCGAACAAGGCAGTGGCCTCCAATTCCGGCAACTCCGGCGGCGCCGTGCAGGCGAACTACATGCGCGGGATCGTGAACGCCACACGCGCATCCAACAGTGCCCCCATGCGCGTCAGGATCTGGTTCGAGAACCAGGAAGACGCGCTCTCCATGGACATCTACATCGACCTCACGGTGAGCGAGGCTCCCTCGGCCGCCAATGCCTACGGCCAGTTCACCATGAACTACTGCGGCAAGGACGCGTCGGGTGGCGTCCCCGGCTGCCTCATGAAAGGCCGGCTCGCCGCAACAGCGAGCGGAATCTCGTTCTACGAGCAGGAAACGGGCGGAACGCGTACCACCCAGCTCGTGCTCGAGAACTCTGGCGCGACCGATTCGGGATCGGGGGCGATACGCAGTGTCCAGCCGCCCGGTGCCACCGTCGACAATCTCTTCGCGTACGACGCGTCGCACTTCCTGCGGGGCGACGGTACGACCAACTTCTGCTTCACCCGGGACAAGAACGCCGCGGCCGGTTCGGTCTGGAGATACGGTGTCTACACCAGCACCGGCGCTCGCCTCGAGCGCAATTCGGGTTTTCCGGTCAAGTACACCGCGGTCGACAGCACGGTCTACCAGGGCTTCATGGGCTACTACGGCCTGTCCCTCCCCGATGAGGCAGGCATCGCCAACGGCGATACGGTCGTCAAGCAGGGGGCGAACGGCGCGGCCGAAAGCAGCTACACGCTGGTCAAGCTCGGCGGCCGGCTCACCCGGTTCACGCGCGACTCGCGAACCCTGGCGCAGATCGACCGGATCCGGTTCACGGTGAGTGCATGGCAGTTTCCGTCGCAGCCTTTCGCGGCATTCGCGACGGCCGCCGGCAAGAGCTTTGCGCAAAGCCAGGCGGACAATGACCAGATCGAGATGTACTGGGATGCCGGCGGCAGCCGATTCGTTGCCACCGGCCTGCAAAGCTGCGGCCTGTCCGGTTGCCTGTCGAACACGTTCGCGACGGAAGCAGCCGTCGACAACGCGGTCGTCGGCAGTGGCAGCATGGCGCGGGGATTCCAGGGCTACTCGCCGGCACTGGGCGGCGAGATCTTCGTGAATCTCGGGTCGGCCGCGCCGGCGCCGTCCACGCCGGTTGCCATGCGAATCCAGGAGCTCGTCTATCCCGCCGACTATCCGGCAAGCCTCTATTGCGTGAGCAACTGTCTGCGCGGTTCCCTCATCACGCACGGAAACCTGCTGTCGGGGAACGTCCATCACGCCGGCAACGGCAATGTGTGGAACGCGTCGCAGCTGCGAACCTACACCTTCTCCGGCAACCTGCTTCAGGACGAAAACGGCGGGTCCGTCGTCAGCACGGTCGCCGCGGACAGTCTCGAGGGTACGCCGTTCAAGTGGGGCATTCGCACGGGCATTCTCGCCGACGCAGCCGATCTGTCCTCGCCTTCGGACCTGGACTGCACCCCCTCCGCGCCCGGTGGCACGTACTGCACCGACCGCATCAATGCCCTGGCGATGTACTACGTGTGGGAAACCGGAACGAACCCGTGGAACGGGTTCACGGCGCTGCGCGACGGGAGCGACTACCTGCGGTTCGACCCGCCTCTCAACCTGAACTTCACCGTTCCAACGGGCGCGGAGTACGGAGACTACGCAGGCACGTCGCTCGTCCTCCAGTACAGCGGTTTCGGCAATCTCTGGGGCCTCCCGGGCAAGTGCGTCTCGCCCGACGACAATGCCGAGATCAGTTGCGGAAGCTCCAGCAACGCACGCTTCGTCCCCCAGTTCACCATTCCGCATTCGTTGACCGCGGGTCTCGTCACCAACGGTGGATCGACCTACTACGTCAAATGGCTCGATCGAGAGTTGCGCCTGGCGGAACAACCCCTGGGCAGCTGTTCGGGTCTCGCCTTGCCTTCGGTCGGCAGCCTCAGCCTGCCTTCGGCCTCGGACGTGCAGGACCCCTCGGACGCCACGAACACGACTGTCTACATCGGCGCGAAGCCGACGCTGACATCCGCGCCCGCCGTCATTCACGGAGTGGTTCAATAGACCGGTACGCCTCATAGGCATCTCGGAGCGCCGGTGTGGAGTGCCTTCGCCGGAATCCCTTGCCGACAGCGATCGCTCTGTCGTTCGCCATTCATGCGGGCCTGCTTGCGCCATTGGCACCTTGCGTCCGGCCAGTGCTCGGCCCCGAACTTCGCTCCACCGTTTTCCAGGTACGCTTGAATCCGCGCCCACACGCGGATGCACCAGCGGTTCTTTCCGAAACAGTCTCCATCGCCACCGCGAATGCGGTGCCGGATGCCCCCGGCGAAGCGCACGTCGACGCAGAGGTCGACGTCGCGAGCGCCCTGGGCGCGGCACTCGACGAACGAGGAGAGAACAGTGGGACCCGGGCCCTGGAGAACGAACGGCAGATCTCCGTCGGCGCGACACTTTCCACCACAACCTCGTCTGCGGAGCCGGCACCCGGACCGCCCCCAGCGTATCCGGACGAAGAGCTCTCGCGTGGCAGCGATGAACTGCCCCTCTCGTCCACCCCGCCGGGCGTTCGTTCGATCGATCCGAACGCGGCATTCGCTCGAATGCGGGACGCCCGGGAGGCCATGGACCGGCACCTGGGTGCGGACCGTCATCTTGCGTGGCTCGAGTCCCGCGTCATCGGATTGCTGACGGAGACCCGTGCGGGCAGTTCCTCCGACACCGATTCGGCATGCGTGGCACAGACACACGCGAACTCAGTCTCGCTGGAGTGCGAGGACGCCGGCCTCGCCAAGGCGTTCGAGACCCGTCCTGCCGAACTGGATGTCTTTCTCGGCCGACTCGTCGTCAGGATCGGCGGTCCTGGCGGGCTGCGGATCGCCTTTCCACCGGACCGATCGCCCCTGCTTTCACCGGCCCCTTAGACGCCGGGCAACGTTTCGGCGGGTTCCGCGCGTGCGGTCCGGAACGTGCTTTCCCTCACTCTGCCGCTTGTGGAAATTCCGTTCGGTGTCTGGGCTCGCGACGTCGGCCCGATTGCCGCTTTCGTTCGCCCTGCCTTCGCCCGTTGCAGGTAGGGCATTGCGCTCCGCGCCCTCTCATCGGACTTTCCCCAAGGCTGCGTACAAGAAAAGCAGGGGACCTGGATGCATCCGAGATTCATTGCGGCCCGTTCGTGGGCCGGCGGCCTTTCTTTGGCCATTGTCCTGAGCGCATGTGGAGGAGGAGGAAGCGGCGGTGGCGGCCCGGGCCCCACGGCCATCCCCTCCGGAGGAGGATCCACCTCCGTCGAAGGGACGGCAGTTCCGGCCTCCGAACTGGTTGCCGCACAGGTGTCCGCCGGCGCTTCGCTCCTGCAGTCGATCATCGGGGCATTCGCGCTTCCCCTCTACCCCGTCGCCAATCCTTCGGCCTCCAACGCCACGCGAGAACAGGATGCGAACGGCGCCGTCACCATCAATTACCAGAGCTCGACCGGTGCCCGCGCGCTGACCTTCGCGGCCGGCGATGTAACCAGCAGCGACAGTGGCGGGTTCGTGGCACAGAAGGGAATCAACAACATCTACTCGGAGTTCTGGGCGGACGACGACATCGGCTGGTCTCTCGAGCATTCGCGGCTCAGCATCTTCTTCTTTTCCGACGCCGGCGTGCCCCAGGTCAGCCTCTTCTACTTCGGCGCGGAGACGCCGGCGGCTCAGGTCCCTGTGTCGGCCGTACCCGGTCTGGGCACGGCCCAGTACGACGGAAAGACCACGGGGTACATCTTCAGCAGCCCGTCCGGCACGCTCATAGGCGACGTCCGGCTCCTCGTGGACTTCACCCAGGACCGTGTGACCGGCGTCATCACCAATCTGATCACCGATGCCAGCGGAACGGATCAGCCGCTGGGAGTGAGCTTTCTGGTGGACACGTCCTCCGGTACGCCGACGTTCACCCGGCATGCGGTAGGCGGCAGTCTTACCGTGCCGCTGGCCGTGATCGAAGACTCCACCGGAACCAGGCGTGCCTGCTGCGGTGTGCTCGTGGGCCGCTTCTTCGGCCCGAATGCGAAGGAACTTTCCGGAGGCTGGTTGTACGAATCGACCGATCTGACGGTGCGAGCGGTACTGGGCACGACGCGCGATACCGGCATCGATCTGAACCCTGGCGCCATTGTCTCCAGCGATGTGGCCGAACGGGCCGGGACGGCCGCCGGAACGACGTTTCCCCTCTACTCAGCGAGCGGTACCTCGAAGGAACCCGGACTCTGAAGGCCTCAGGTCTGGATCTCCGCTACCTCGACGCGGGATTTCCCCAGATCGTTCCCTTCGGCTCAGCCGACGTCCTCTCCGTGTCAAGCGGCCCGACGGTCGCCACTGCGTCAGGCGTCACCTGGAGGGAGTTCTCCGCCGCCGACTCCTCGTCGGGTGAACTGGCCTACAGCCGCTACGGCCGGCTGTCCGTCCCGGGCGCCACCACACCGATCGAGCAGTCGTATCACTTCGGCTACGAAACTCCACTCGCCGCGATTCCGGCTCTGGGCCTCGCCTCCTACTATGGCCAGACGACCGGCACCCTGACCAACGGGACAACCGTGGAATCGCTGTCCGGACTCGTGAATCTGCAGTTCGATTTCGACAACTCCACGCTCGCCGGAACCTTGTCGGCATTCGTGGCAACGAACGGTTCCGGCGTCAGCCGGAACCTCAGCGGCTCCATCCTGGTGTCCGGACAAGTCGATCTCAGCGGATCGCGTGCGGAGCACTTCAGTGCCGTGCTCAATCCGCCGGGAGGAGACGGCATCCTCTCCGGCCATTTCTTCGGTCCGAACGCGGAAGAGGCAGGCGGCAGCTGGTCCATCACGACCGGCAGCGGCCGCGCGGCGGGAGCTTTCGGGACCCGGATCGCCGACTCCTCCCATCCCACGGGCGTCCCACGGCTTGCCCCATGGTACGGCTCTCGGCGGAAAGCGCGTTCACGCTGCGCGAGACCATCGTGCGAGCGACCTACGCATCTGCCTCGGCGGTTCCGACGATGGCGGAGATTGCGGGTGGACCTTCGACGCTCACGGTGCTGGGAGACGGTGGTGTGAGGCTGGACACGGTACGAAATGCGACGGCCTATCAGGGACTGCTTCCGGGCGACGCATTCGGAGAGCGAACGGCGGCGATCTCCGGTCTCGCTCCAGCCATGCAGCGGTTTCCCGTGGCGGACGAAAACGACCACGGTGTCCATCTCGCCGGAGACGGTTACCTTTCCTACGCCCGCTTCGGCTACTGGGAGGACCGGAGCGAAGGCGATCTGTCGCCTGCCCGCGGATTCTTCTACGCGGGCAGGGAGACGCCTGCAGGAGAAGTCCCCACCCAGGGGAGTGCCGTCTACACCGGCGCATTCATCGGCCAAGGCCTGTCGTCCGAGGGACTGGCGCGGTTCTACGGAGGGACTCTCGCTCTCGGCCGACTTCGCTGCCCGTACGTTGTCGGGCTCCGTGTCATCGATCGCGGTCGACTGGTTGGCCCGCACGGGCGGTGGACCTGCACCTTCCGGCTTCGCGTTCTCGGAGGTGCGTCTGCAAGGCACCATCGCACCGGGTACCAACGCCTTCACCGGCATTGCCGACGCGAGAACGCCCGGCAATGCACCGGTCGGAACAGGAAGCCTGGACGGGCGTTTCTTCGGCCGCGAGGCGCAGGAGATAGCCGGCCGGCTCGATATCGAATCCCCGGACACGACAGTGAAGGCCTGGGGCTCGTTCGGCGGTACGCGCTGACGCGTGACCCCGGAGAACGGCGGGCCGGGAAGACGCACCACCCGGCGCTGCCGGCCTGTATCGACGGTCGGTGCACGGATGCCCGCACTCGTTGGCGGTGCCACCCACATCGACGAAGTCCGACCGGCGGCTCGTATCGTCAGTCGGCGCCCGCGCGTTCCACGGCACAGGGCGCCAGGGATGCTCGCGCCCTGCGACTCGCGAGTCCCTGCGGCCTGACCGCGAGCATCGACCCGGCCGTCCCGCGAAATCCATTGCCATCGTCATGGCCCGCGAGTCATCATGTCCTCCACGGTTCAACGGAGGCGTCGATGCCAAGAAGACTCGCGCTCCCCGGTCTTTCCTCGTATCCTCGGCTGCGATCGCGGCTCCGGGCCACACGACGTTCGGCTTCCAGGGCCGGCCTGGAACACGACGAACATCAATCGATCCGTCGACACCCGCGCGTTGTCCGACGACGCACTGCTGGTGGACGCGCACGCTTCGCGTGCCACCTCCACGGGCCCCGCCAGCGGACTGTCGCTGCGCATGAATCTGCGTGGACGCGTTCAGAAGGAGTTCTCCGACATGAGCCAGGCGGCCATCGGCGGACGTGTGGCGTGGCGTTATCAGCCCGACCGGTCCTTCACCGGTATCCGCCTGGATGTGACCGGATCTGCGGAGTATCTGCAGCACGCCGACAGCGGCATGCGCGACGGCGGTCTTCTGTCGGCCTCGGCCGCGATCGGCCGCAATCTCACCGACAGAATCGATGCGGCCTTGAGCGCGGGTGCGGATCGGCGCCTGGGTCGCGAAGGCAGCGTCTACGATCTGGCGACGACGCGCATCGGGGTCGATGTCGACTATCGGATAAGGACGGGCCTCAGCCTGTACCTGCATGGCCGGCGCGTGCAGGGAGACCACGTATTCACCTGGGCGCCTGCCGCTCCCGGCAGCGGATCGGCGACCTGGACCGTGGGCGGACGCTCCGACTGGTACAAGGCGTCTGCCCGAGACCCGGTGTTCGATTCCAGTGGCCGCAGTTTCACAGCGTACAAGGCCGATGCGCGCACCGTGGCCTTCGAGATCGGACTCAACATCGCGCTGAGTCCCTTTCAGGCGCTGGATCTCAGCGTGGCCCGATTCGATTCCTCTGCCACGCAAGGCCCGAGTTACGACGTGACCCAGTTCAGAGCCGTCTACCTGCTGCGGCTTCCCTGAAACGCCGCCGGGGCGCGGTGTCCAGCCGCCCCGCGTCCCCCCGGATCAGGCCTCGCGTTCTCTAACGCGCTGGCTCTTCGTGAATGTGCAACGCCTCGAGGAATCGGGACACCATGTTGTAGCCGGCAACGGTCGCCGTCAGTTCGACCATCTGGTCGTCGGGCAAGCGTCGTTTCACCGCATCGAAGACGTCGTCGGGGACCTGGATCGAACGGGTCATGGCGTCCGTGTAGGCGAGAACGGCGAAATCGGCGGCCTCGAACAGAGGCCGTACGGCTTCCAGATCGCCCATCTTCAATCCGTCGAGCTGCCGTGCTTCCAGCCCTGCGGCCAACGCGAACGGCACGTGCTGTTCGAACTCGTAGCGCGCCCGGTTGGCCACGGCCACCTGGAGTATGGCCAGTTCGCGGGTCCTTGCGGGCAACGAGCATTGCTGCCGGATCACCGTGAAGAATTGCAGCCAGGCTCCGGCGACGCCCGGGCTGTGCATGAGCACACGATAGAGCGCGAGCAGCTTGCCGCCCCGCTCGGCCCGGATCCGTGCCGCAAGGGCGGGGTCGGCAGCGTCGTCCAGCAAGGGCAGCCGGGTCATGCGGCTGTGGCCCTCGCCTTGAAGCGGATATGCCTGGGAGTGAGCGTAAGCGCGCCGGCTGCACCCAGTCCCTCCAGGAAGCGCCGGGCCTCCGTCTCGGGCACGGCCGCCATGCGCGCCAGTTCGTCCGAGCCGCCGTGGAACAGGGTGCGAGTGGGATCCGTCCGGTCGGGGACAGCCTGCTGCCGCGCCACTTCCAGGGCGAACTCGAGACGCTGACCGGGTCCCGCGAACGCCAGAACGAGTGCCAGTTCATCCATGGATCTCATGCGCCCCGAGAACATCTTGAACATGCTCCGCGCGCGTTCCGGATGAGTCTGGATCTGGCTCTGGAACGATTGGCGGTCCAGGGTCATCAATTCGGAATCGGTCGCCGCAGTGGCCGTGGCTGACCGGGGCTGATCGTCCAGCAGCGCCAGTTCACCGAACATATCCCCTCTTCCCAGGTTGGCCAGAATCAGTTCCTCGCCGGAAGGCCGCTTGCGGGTGATCCGGATATCGCCCGAATCCACGACAAATGCATGCTCGCCCCTGGACCCTTCCTCGAACACGACTTCATCGGCCCGCAGCACCACGCGCTCGAAGCTGTCCTGGAATGCGCTGAGCGGCGTATCTGGCAAGCCCTGGAACGCCCACGCGACGAACTGTTCCGTGATTCCCCCGAGCGGAATGATGTGATTTCCGATCTCGTCGTTCCAGATCTTGTCCGCAAGAGGCGTGAATCCGAGCCGCTCGTACATGCCGGCCGTCTCGTGATTGACCACCATGAGGATGTGCGTGGCGCCCTGGGAATGGCAGACGGTCGCGGCCATGCGGAACATCGCACGGATCACATCGCGCCGGCGCCGCCACTTTTCCCTGATCGCGAGCATTCCCGCACTGCCGAAGACCGGTTCTTTCGTCTCCAGATGGGCACGGCCCCGAAACCTCGCGAAATCGTAGAGTTCATCGGCAGGCAAGCCGGCGCTGCTGTCCTTGACGAGCCGCATCGTCGCGATGGGTTCGGGACCTTCGTATGCGATGACATGGAAAACGCTGGGAAAGGCATCGAACCGATCCACCATGCGGCTGCCGTGCAGGGGCTTGCCGCCGAACTTGCCGTCCTCTATGACGAACACCTCGTGACGCAGCCAGAGGGCGTCATCGATCTCCTTCGGTGTGCGTGCCAACTTGATCTTGATGGCCATGGGCAGCGTTTCGCGGGTGTGCTCGTCACCTGATGACGACAGAATATCGCAAGCTGCATGCGTCCGAGCAACTTCGGGGCCAGGATTTCGAGACGCAACAGGGAGATCCGCGCCAGGACCGGGAATGGTTCAGGAGGGGTAACGTCCGGGGTTGGCGAAATTCTCGAATCGCGTGTTTTCACCCCGGAAAGTCAACCGCACCGTTCCGATCGGGCCGTTGCGCTGCTTGCCGATGATGACCTCGGCCGTCCCCTTGTCGGGACTGTCCGGGTTGTACACCTCGTCGCGATAGATGAAGAGGATCACGTCGGCGTCCTGCTCGATGGCCCCGGATTCCCGCAGATCCGACATCACGGGACGCTTGTTGGGACGCTGCTCGAGACTGCGGTTGAGCTGCGACAGCGCAATGACGGGCGTGTCCAGTTCCTTGGCAAGGGCCTTGAGCGCGCGGGAGATCTCGGAGATCTCCGTCGCTCGATTCTCGCCCTGACTTGAGGCGGACATGAGTTGCAGATAGTCGATGACGATGAGACCCAGCTTTCCGTACTGCCGGTGCAGCCGGCGGCTTCGTGCCCGCACCTCCAGCGCCGTCAGCGCCGGAGTCTCGTCGATGTGGATCGGCGCATCGTTGAGGCGGCCCACCGATTGCGTCAGACGTTGCCAGTCTTCATCGAGCAGACGCCCGGTACGCAGCTTGTGCTGGTCGAGCCGCCCCACGGAACCGAGCAGGCGCAATACGAGCTGAGTCGCGGCCATTTCCATGCTGAATACGGCCACAGGCAAACCCGCATCGAGCGCGACGTTCTCGGCGATATTGAGTGACAGCGCGGTCTTGCCCATTGACGGCCGTCCGGCAACGATGACGAGGTCTCCGGGCTGCATCCCCGAGGTCATTTCGTCGAGATCGGTATAGCCGGTGGGCACACCGGTGACATCGTTGGGGTTGTCCCGGTTGTAGAGCATGTCGATGCGCTCCACGACCTGGGTCAACAGATGGGGAATGGCCTGGAACCCTTGCTTGCCGCGGGAACCGGCTTCCGCGATCTCGAATACCTTGGCTTCTGCCTCATCCAGCAGCTTGGCCGCATCGCGGCCTGCCGGCTGATACGCGGAATCGGCGATGGAGGTCCCCACCTCCACCAGTTTGCGCATGATGCTGCGCTCGCGGACGATCTCCGCATAACGCCTGATATTGGCTGCCGAGGGAGTGTTCTCCGCGAGCATCGCCACGTAGGCCAGGCCCCCGGCCTTCTCGAGTTCGTCGCTGCGTTCGAGGCTCTCCGCTGCCGTGAGCACATCCGCCGGCCGCGAGGCCTCGATCAGGCGGGAGATGTGCCGCCACACGAGCCGGTGATCGGCCCGGTAGAAGTCGTCCTCGGTGATGAGATCCCCGATGCGATCCCACGCGCTGTTCTCCAGCAGCAGTCCGCCCAGGACCGCCTGTTCGGCCTCGACCGAATGAGGCGGCAGCTTGAGCTGACTTACGACGGGATCGTGATCGAGAGGAGGAGACATCGAAGCGCGGGCTCGGTCGGAGATCGACATGGAATTCTATGCTTACCTGGCGCCCGCGGTAACGAAACCCCGGTAATGATTGCGAGCTCGGAACAGGTCCGGTGCCACGGCGGAGTAGCCGCGCTCCGGTTCCGGACAAGAAAAGAAAAAGGCCACCGGGAAGGTGGCCTTGTTCCGCAATGCCGCGGACGGATCGGATCGCTACTCGCCCAGGACGGACACGGTAATGCCAACCACTACGTCCGTATGCAACGCGATGGAGACCGCATGGTCGCCGACCAGCTTGAGCGGGCCATCGGGCAGCCGCACCGCGCCCTTCTCGACCGCGAAGCCTTGCGCCTCGAGCACATCGGCGATGTCGTGATTGGTGACGGAACCGAACAGACGTCCATCCACGCCCGCCTTCTGCCTGATCTGGATCATGAGTCCGTCCAGCTTGGCAGCACGCTCCTGCGCCGAGGCCAGCGCATCGGCGTGGACCTTCTCCAGTTCCGCGCGGCGCTTCTCGAACTCGGCCAGATTGGCTTCGGTGGCGCGCTTCGCCTTCCCCTTCGGGATCAGGAAATTGCGGGCGTAGCCATCCTTCACCTTGACGACGTCACCCAGCTGTCCGAGGTTGAGAACCTTTTCCAGAAGAATGATCTGCATGCTTATCTCCCGGCGTGAAGGTCGGTGTACGGAAGCAGCGCGAGGAACCGCGCACGCTTCACTGCGACCGAGAGCTGGCGCTGATAGTGCCCGCGCGTGCCGGTGATGCGCGCGGGAATGATCTTGCCGTTCTCGTTGATGAATTCCTTCAGGACTTCGACGTCCTTGTAGTCCACTTCCTTGACCTTCTCGGCCGTGAAGCGGCAGAACTTGCGGCGCTTGAACAGCGGACGGGACGCCTTGTCGTCCTTCTTGCGGTCCTTGCGGTCCTTTCCGAACTTGCGATTTCCGAATGCCATGATCGGTATTCCTTGATCAGATCACTTTCAGTTGAGCGGCATGCAGCACGGGCCACTCGCTTCGATAACTTGCCTTCGCCAGAAAGCCTTCGATCACCACTGCGTCGCCTTCCTTCAACGCGCTCGCGGCCTGCGCCGCGGCACCCATCGCAACCACGCGCATGCGGCATTCCACTCGCCGTGCCAGGCCTGCTTCCGGCTGCTGCGATTCGTGGGCGACCGTGAAACGCCTCGTGGGCAATCCGGCCGGGGTCATCCGCATCGGCTCCGCCGCTTCGACGCGACCGGAGAACTCGACGCGATTGACCTGCAAGGCGTGCGTCAGCTGGCGGCGGCAGGGGCCGGACGCGCCTCGGCAGATTCACCTTCGCCGGAGGACGTGAGCGACTTCGCCTTTTCTTCCTTCATCATCGGCGACGCAGCGGTTTCCGCTTCCGAGCGCTTGATGGTCAGGTGGCGCAGCACTGCATCGTTGAACTTGAAGGCATGCTCCAGTTCGTCCAGCACGGCCTGGTCGCACTCGAGATTCATGAGGACGTAGTGCGCCTTGTGGACCTTCTGGATGGGATAGGCGAGCGCCCGGCGTCCCCAGTCTTCGAGACGATGGATGGCGCCGCCCTTGGTCGTCACCATGCTGCGGTAACGCTCGATCATCGCGGGCACCTGCTCGCTTTGATCGGGATGGACAATGAATACGACTTCGTAGTGCCTCATGAACGCTCCTTATGGATGAAGCCCCCCGGCATGGGCGTACCGGTGGAGCAAGGAAAAGCCGGCCATTATATGGCTAACCCGCTGTGGATCAACCCTTTTCTTTCGCCGCAGTCCGTTGCCTGCGAACTTCGTACAGGCAGATGCCGGTGGCGACCGACACGTTCAGGCTTTCCACCTGACCGAACATGGGGATGCGTACCAGCGCATCGCAGCGTTCGCGGGTGAGACGGCGGAGCCCGCTTCCCTCTGCCCCCATCACCAGTACGACCGGCCCGGCCAGCGGCTGCGTATGCAGGTCTGAATCGGCCTCACCCGCCAGCCCGACCGCAAGAAGCCCGCGATCCTTGAGCCCGTCCAGTTCCCGCGCAAGATTGGTCACCATCAGATAGGGCACGGACTCGGTCGCGCCGCTTGCCACCTTCTCGACAGTGGGCGTGATGCCGACGGCACGGTCCTTAGGCGCGATGACGGCGTGGACGCCCATCGCGTCCGCACTGCGCAGGCAGGCGCCAAGGTTGTGCGGATCCTGAACGCCATCCAGCGCCAGTACGAGAGGCTCTTCCCTGACCGCATCGAGGACGTCGTCCAGATGCCGGGGCAGTGCCTCGACGAGGACTTCCCCCACGACCCCCTGGTGCCGCACACCGGGAAGCATGCGGTCGAGCCGGTCGCCACTCGCCAGAACGATCTTCACTCCCCGCTCGTTCGCGAGCGACAGAAGAGCACGCAAGCGACCATCTTCACGCCCTTCCACAACGTGGAGCGTCTTCACCGTGTCCGGACGGCTGCGCAGGCGCGCGGACACCGCGTGGAAGCCATAGGCGAGTCGGGTGCCCGGATTTCTGGAACCCTCGTCCCTTGCCACGATCAGCGCCTCGGAGCCGGAACGAAATCGATTCGCGCCCGCTCCAGGTCCACACGAACCAGCTTGACCTTCAGGCGATCGCCAAGCCGATACCGCTGGGATGTCCGCTCGCCCAGCATCTGATGCCGTGCCGCATCGAAGTGATAGTAGTCGTCGCCCAGTTCCGACACGTGCACCATGCCTTCCACGTAGACGGTGTCGAGCGCGACAAAAATGCCGAAGGCGGCCACTCCGCTCACCGTGCCGTCGAAAATCTCGCCGACACGGTCGCGCATGTAGTAGCACTGGAGCCAGGCCGCGACGTCCCGCATGGCATCGTCCGCGCGGCGTTCCGTCATGGAACAGTGCCGGCCCAGTTCCGCGAGGTCGGCCGCCAGTTTCCCCTTGCCGTCCAGAAGCGCCCGTATCGCTCGATGGACCACCAGATCGGGATAACGGCGAATGGGCGAGGTGAAGTGCGTGTAGGACTCGTATGCAAGACCGAAGTGGCCCAGCGGTTCGGGGCTGTACTGGGCCTGCTGCAGGGAACGCAGCATCACCGTCTGGAGCAGTTCCGCGTCCGGACGGTTGCGGATCGACGAGAGGAGCTTCGCGTAGTCCTTGGCGCGAGGCTCCTCGCCCCCACCCAGCTGCAGACCGAACTCCGACAGGAATTCGCGCAGCCGCTCCAGCTTCTCGGGCGTGGGGCCTTCATGGATGCGGTACAGCGCCGGATGTTCGTTCGTCTGGAGGAAATCCGACGCACAGACGTTCGCCGCCAGCATGCACTCCTCGATGATCCGGTGAGCGTCGTTGCGCTCCACGCGCAGGATCTCCGCGATCTTGCCGCCTTCATCGAAGACCATGCGCGTCTCGATCGTCTCGAAGTCTATGGCACCACGCCGCTCACGTGCCTTGGCGAGGACCCGGTAGAGCCGGTCGAGCGCCTGCAACTGCGGCAGCAGCGAGGACAGCCGCTGACCTGTCTCTCCCGATGGCTCGCACAAGGCGGCCCACACCTCCGTGTACGTCAGGCGTGCCTTCGAATGCATCACGGCGGGATAGAAGACATAGCGCGCGATGTCGCCACGCGCCGTGATGTCCATCTCGCAGCACATGCAGAGTCGGTCCACGCCTGGATTGAGCGAGCAGATGCCGTTGGACAGCGCCTCGGGCAACATCGGGATCACGCGTCGCGGGAAGTAGACGGAATTGCCACGCTCCGCCGCGTCGCGGTCCAGAGCATCGCCCGGCCGGACATAGTGACTCACGTCGGCAATCGCGACGTACAGTTTGAATCCCTTCCCCTGGACCTCGCAGTAGACAGCATCGTCGAAGTCTCGCGCGGGTCTCGCCGTCGATGGTCACGAGGTCCAGGTTCCGCAGATCGGTTCTGCCCTTCGAGTCCTTCTTCTGGACGATCGCCGGAACGGCATCCGCCTGGGACAGCGCCTCGGCCGAGAACTCGTAAGGCACCTGATGCTTGCGAACCGCGATCTCGATCTCCATGCCCGGATCGGTCGCTTCGCCCAGTACCTCGACCACTCGCCCGATGGGCCGCACGTAGCGCGCGGGCTGTTGAACGATCTGCACCACCACGATCTGCCCAGGCTTCGCGCCGCCGGAGGCGTCCGAGGGCACCAGGATGTCGTGGATGATCCGCCTGTCGGAAGGCGACACGATCGCGACCCCGTGTTCCAGCACGAACCGTCCGACGACAGAGGCGGTGCGATGCTCCAGGACCTCCACGATCTCTGCCTCGCGCCGCCCGCGCCGGTCGACTCCGACCGCCCGCGCCATCACCCGATCGCCGTGGAGTACCTTGGTCATCTCCTGGGCGCCGAGAAACATGTCGCCCTCGCCGTCATCCGGCACGAAGAAACCGTAGCCTTCCGGATGACCCAGCACCGAACCCGCCACGAGATCCAGCTTGCGGGCGACGCACAGCGCTCCTTTCCGGTTCACGAGAATCTGACCCTGCCGGGCCATGGCCTGCAGACGACGGGCGAACGCCTCCTCCTCTTCCGGATCGATGGCGAGCCGCTCCGCCAAGGCCTCCACAGTGATCGGGTGACCTTCCTCGTCCATGAGGGCGAGCAGGAATTCCCTCGAGGGAAGTGGATTCGGGTACTTCGTGCGTTCGCGCTCGAGATGCGGATCGCTGTCGCGCAAGGACCGGGCGGCAGACTGCGCCGGATTCATGCGGGATTTCTTGGGGGGTCTGGTCAAGCGTTGAACCTCGATGATCGAAGAATGTGGTTTGACAATGGCAATGCTTTGACGCTACATTTCGCGCCCGCTTGCCGAGATGGCGGAATTGGTAGACGCACCAGGTTCAGGTCCTGGCGGGGGCAACCCTGTGGAGGTTCGAGTCCTCTTCTCGGCACCAGCGCTTCGGTCGCCAGTCCTTGGCGGCCGGCTCTGAAAATCGCACCACTCTCCAGCCCTACGAAAGAAGTCTGCAGCCCCGGAGCACGCGTGCTTCTGCCATCGTACCCGGTCGACGGAACGACTGCAGTTCGGACGAGGCGAATCGCCCCGTCCCGACGACTCCCACTTCTCAGTGCGCGAACGGATGTCTGCGAATGATCGTTTCTTCGCGATCCGGCCCCGTGGAGATCATGTCGATGGGTACGCCGCACACCGACTGCATCACGTCGAGATATCGACGGGCGGCAACAGGAAGCGCTTCGTAGTCCTTCACACCCACCGTGCTCTCGCTCCACCCCGGCAGCTCCTCGTAGATGGGCTCGCACTGGGCGAGCATTTCCGCGCCCACCGGAAGAATGTCGAAACGCTCTCCGTCGACGCGATAGCCGACACCGATCTGCAGCGATTCCATTCCGTCGAGCACGTCCAGCTTGGTCACGCACAGCCCGGACACGCCGTTGATCTGCACGGAGCGGCGCAGCGCGGCGGCGTCGAACCAGCCACATCGCCTCGGTCTCCCGGTCGTCGCGCCGAACTCCTTGCCGCGATCGGCGATGCGCTTTCCGACCTCGTCGTCGAGCTCTGTCGGGAATGGTCCCGATCCCACACGAGTCGTATACGCCTTGGTGATGCCCAGCACGAAATCCAGCAATTGAGGCGCCACTCCCGCCCCCGCCGCTGCCGCACCGGAAACGCAATTGCTGGAGGTCACGTACGGATAGGTGCCGTGATCGACGTCGAGCAAGGTTCCCTGCGCGCCCTCGAACAGGAGATGCTCGCCACGCTTCGAGGCTTCGTGGAGAAGTCTCGGCACGTCGCCCACCATCGGCTTCATGCGTTCGGCGAGCTGCAGCGTTTCGTCCAGAACCTCCTGAAAATCCACCGTCTCTGCGTGGAAGTAGTTCTTCAGGACGAAATTGTGGAAATCCAGCACCTCCCCCAGCTTGGCCGCGAAGCGTTCGCGGTGAAAGAGGTCCTGCAGTCGTATGGCCCGACGCGCCACCTTGTCCTCGTAGGCAGGACCGATGCCGCGTCCGGTCGTGCCGATCTTGCCTGCGCCCTTCGCACGTTCCCGCGCGAGATCCACCGCCGCATGATGGGGCAGGATCAGGGGACAGGCCTCGCTGATCGTGAGCCGGCCCGCGACCGAGACGCCGGCCTTGGCCAGCGTGTCGATCTCCTTCAGCAGCGCCTGGGGCGACACGACGACGCCGTTGCCGATGAAGCAACGTACGCCTTCGCGCAGGATGCCGGAGGGATGAGGTGCAGCACCGTCTTCACGCCTCCGATCACCAGCGTGTGTCCCGCGTTGTGCCCTCCCTGGAACCGGACCACGCCCTGCGCGTGATCGGTCAGCCAGTCGACGATCTTGCCCTTGCCCTCGTCACCCCACTGGGTGCCGATCACGACCACATTGTTCGCCATGATTGTTCCGTCAGTTTCCCAAGCGGCCGTCGCTGTTCGAGACGACTCGCCAATGACCATCCACCAGACTCAGTTCCCGCCGGGGCAGGATGCCGCCCGCTGCACGTTCGCCCGGCAACTCCACGACGACGATCTCGCCGTCGGCACGCAGGTTCTCGATCAGTGACAGCAACGCACCATCGAGGGAGTACGGGGCGTGGATCGGAACCGGCTCGCCGTTCCCGCCGACGGCCAGTGCCAGCTCCCGCAAGTCCAGACTGAAACCCGTCGCGGGCCGTGCCCGCCCGAATGCCTTGCCAACCTCGTCATAACGGCCGCCGCGAGCCAGCGCATTCGTGGTTCCCGCCACATAGGCCGCGAACACGACACCGCTGTGATAGTGATAGCCGCGGAGCTCCGCGAGATCCACGAGGAGCGCATCCGTCTTGGAGGACAGAGCCTCGCCAATCTGGCGCAGCTGGCCCAGACACGACTGGATTTCAGGGTAAGCCGGCAAGTCCCTGGCTGCTCGATCCAGTACGTCGATCCCGCCGAAAAGCTCAGGCAGACGCAAGATCGCGGAGCGGGTGACCTGTGGAAGCGACTTCGTCAGCGCGCGAAGCGTCGGAACGTCCTTTCCCTGGAGCGCCTGGAACAGGTCTCCCTCGAGAGAAACAGACACATCCGCGTGCCTGCAAAGTGCACGGAACAGACCGACGTGACCCAGATCGAGATGCACTCCGCTGGCTCCCGCGGCCGTCAAGGCGTCGAGCATGAGACGCTGGATCTCGATGTCGCTTTCCACGCCTGCATGACCATACAGCTCGGCCCCGATCTGCAGGATCTCCCGGGTGTGGGACATCGCCTGAGGCTGCGCATGCAGGACAGTGCCGCAATAGGCCAGCCGGGTGACTCCGTCGCGATTGAGCAGATGCGCGTCGATGCGCGCCACCTGCGGCGTGATGTCCGCTCGGACGCCGAGCATCCGGCCGGACATCTGATCCACCAGCTTGAAGGTGCCCAGATCGAGGTCATGCCCCGTGCCGGTCAGCAGCGACTCGAGGTATTCGATCATCGGCGGCATGACCAGCTCGTAGCCATGCGCACGAAAGCGGTCCAGAAGACATCGCCGAAGGCGTTCCACTCGTGCCGCCTCCGCGGGAAGCACGTCCTCTACGTACTCCGGCAGAACCCAGTTTCGCATCATCGACTCCCCGCCCTCATTCGCCATGGGCGAGATACAGCAGCAACAATCCGACGAGCATCGACGTCAGTCCGATGAAGCGGAGCTGTCCGTCGGAGAACTCGACAAGCTTGCGGAACGTCTCCCGCCAGGCATTGGGCAGCAGGAAGGGAAGCACCCCCTCCAGCACGAGCATCAACGCCAGCGCCGACAGCAGCGTACCCTTCACCTCCCCCCCTTCCTGACTCGCGGCAATTGCACCGGCCATGATGCGCGTTCGCGAAATGGACTGTCGTCTTCGGGACAGCGGGTCCGGGCCGGGCGGTAGAGCACGCCCTTCCTGTCGCCTGAAGCGACTGAAGGCCCTTCCGCAATCCCTGCTTGTTCGTTGACGTGAGACCGCGTCCGGGATCAGTGCTTGCCTCCGGACCCGGCTCCCTTCATGTACCTGAAGAACTCGGAACTGGGCTCCAGAATCAGCACATCGCTCTTGTTCCTGAAACTCTGGCGATACGCCTCGAGACTGCGGTAGAAGGCGAAGAACGAGGGATCGCCCTGGAACGCGGACGCATAGATGGCGGACGCCTTGGCGTCGCCTTCGCCCTTGAGCCTCTGGGCATCGCGGTACGCCTCGGCAATGATGACCTCGCGCTGACGATCCGCATCGGCACGGATCTTCTCCGACTCCTCGTACCCGAGCGATCTCAGTTGTTTCGCGACGCGCTGCCGTTCCGCCTGCATGCGGCCATAGACCGACTCGCTCACTTCCTGAGGAAGATCGACGCGCTTCAGCCGCACATCCAGCACCTGTACGCCGATCTTGCGGGCGTCGGCGTCGGCCTTCTCCCGCATCACATTGATGATGACTTCACGCTCGCCGGAAACGACATCGTGGATGGTGCGCTTGCCGAACTCGGCACGCAGACTGTCGTTGACCGTCTGCATCAAACGGATGCGAGCACGCTCCTCGTCACCGCCCACACTGACGTAATACTGCTTGACGTCCGTGACTCGCCACTTCACGAACGAATCGACCAGCACGTTCTTCTTTTCGGAAGTGAGGAAGAGATCCGGGTCGTCCGTATCGATGGTGAGAATACGCGTGTCGAAGTAGCGGACGCGATCGACGAGCGGCACCTTGAAATACAGACCCGCCTGGTCCTTCACGCTCACGATTTCGCCCAGGCGGAACACGATGGCGCTCTGGCGCTGATCGACCGTGAACAGCGAAAGGCTCAGCACGACCAGCACGACGATGGAACCGACGAGAACAGCTCCGATGTTCTTCATCATCAGCGGATCTCCCTGTCACGGCTGCGGAAAGCCTCGCGCGTACGGCCCGCGTTCTCCGTCGGGGTGGCAGAAGGGGCCGCCGGCTCGGCGTTCGCCGGGGTCTTGGCCATCGCCTCCGGGGCACCGGCCGCGCTCATCTGCAGGATCTTGTCGAGCGGCAGAAACAGCATGTTGCTGCCCGACTTCTGATCGACGATCACCTTGCTGGTGGACGACAGCACCTGCTGCATCATGTCGATGTAGAGCCGGTCGCGTGTGACAGCCGGCGCCTTGCGGTATTCCACGAGGATGTCCTTGAAGCGCTGTGCCTCGCCCTGCGCATTCGCGACGGTGCGCTGCTTGTAGCCCTCCGCCTCCTGCATCAGTCGCGCCGCTGTGCCTCGAGCCTTCGGGATGACATCGTTCGAGTAGGCCTCTCCCTCGTTCTTCTGACGCTCACGATCCTGGTTGGCCTTCACTGCGTCGGCGAAGGCCGCCTGCACCTGCTCGGGCGGCTGCGCGTTCTGCATGGTCACCTGGCTGATCGTGATGCCGGTCTTGTAGCGATCCAGAGTCTCCTGCATCAGCCGGCGAGCGCTCACCGCGATCTGCTCACGGCCTTCGTACAAGACGAAATCCATCCGGCTCTTGCCCACGATCTCGCGGATCGCGGACTCGGCGACCTGCCGAACCGAATCCTCGGTGTTGCGATTGTTGAAGAGGTACTCGGTGGCATCCTTCAGCACGTACTGGACGGCGAACTGCAGGTCGACGATGTTCTCGTCGTCGGTGAGCATCAGCGATTCTTTGGGTACCTTGCTGCGCACGTCATTGCGATAGCCGACCTCCACCGTGCGGACTTGCGAGATATTCACCACCTCCGCCGATTCGAACGGATACGGCAGATGCCAGCGCGGTCCGGGTTCGGTCGACTCGACATACTTCCCGAATCGCAGCACGACGCCCTTCTGACCGGCATCGACGATGTAGAAGCCGCTCGCCAGCCAGACCAGGACCACGAGCGCCGCCAGAATGCCCAGACCACCGCCGAACTTCTGCCCACCGCCTTCGGGACCGGAGCCTGACCCTCCCTTGCCTCCAAGCAGTCTCGACAGCCTCTGATTGAACCGGCTCAAGATCTCGTCCAGGTCGGGCGGTCCATCGCCGCGACGCCGCCCCCATTGGGGATCGTTCAGTGCCATATCGGTTGTTGTTTTCCTCGGTGAGTCTTACGCCGCCCGGCCGATCCGAGAATCGGCGTCAAGCCGCGACCAGACGACCTTCGAGCGAGGGATCGCTCCTGGGTTCAGTGAGCTGATCGAAGACAGCTCTGAGATGATCCAACCCGGAGCCCGTCACGGCGCTCAGGCGAATCGCGCGGATGGTATCACAGTCGTCCCGCTCGACGCCCGGCGACAACTCCGTTCTGTCGATCTTGTTGTAGACGATGATCTGCCTCACGTCCGATGCACCGATCTCGGCAAGAACGCGGTCCACTTCCGCCATCTGGGCGTCCCGGTCCGGGCTCGATGCGTCCACCACGTGAAGCAGCAGATCGGCTCGGGTCGTCTCGTCCAGCGTCGCCCTGAACGCTTCCACGAGGGTATGGGGCAGATGTCGTATGAATCCCACCGTGTCCGACAGCACGATGGGACCATGAGCCGTGTGTACGCGGCGCGACGTGGTGTCGAGAGTCGCGAAGAGCTGATCGGCGGCATAGGCCCCGGAACGCGTGAGCGCATTGAACAGCGTGGACTTGCCCGCGTTGGTATAGCCCACGAGCGACACCGACGGAATCGCGTTGCGGTCCCGCGAGCGCCGCTGGACTTTCCGTTGTTTCTCCAACCGGGACAGGCGGTCCTTCAGGAACTTCACCCGCTTGGCGAGGAGCCGGCGGTCCGTTTCCAGTTGCGTCTCGCCGGGTCCCCGCAAGCCGATACCCCCTTTCTGCCGCTCCAGGTGCGTCCAGCCGCGCACGAGCCGAGTCGCAATGTGCTCGAGTTGCGCCAGTTCCACCTGCAGCTTTCCCTCATGGCTCTTCGCCCGTTGCGCAAAGATGTCGAGAATCAGACTGGTGCGATCGAGCACGCGGCTGGAAAGTGCGCGTTCCAGATTGCGCTCTTGGGCGGGCGATAATTCGTGATCGAAGATGACGAGCTGGCTGCCGGTTCGGGCCAGTTCGGAGGCGATTTCCTGAACCTTGCCGGAACCGGCGAATGTCGACGGATTGGGCGGTTGAGAGCGTCCCGCGATCTCCGCCACAACCTCCAGACCTGCGCTCCGTGCGAGCTCTTTCAGCTCCGCGCTGGAGGCGTCGGCATCGGGCTGCCCCCTCGTCAGGCTGACGAGGATGGCGCTATCTCCCCCGGAATGTCGTTCGAACACGCTCTTACCCGGCCCTGCCTGCCCCGGGGCAGAGGTAGCCGCAACTCACGCGAAGTACCGAAAAGCGTGTTGCCAAATTATTCCTGGGTGCTTTCTACAGCAAAATTTACCGGACGCGCGGGCACCACGGTCGAGATGGCGTGCTTGTATACCATCTGGGTCACGGTGTTCTTCAGCAGGACCACATACTGGTCGAATGACTCGATCTGGCCTTGCAACTTGATGCCGTTCACAAGATAGATCGACACGGGCACGTGTTCCTTGCGAAGCGTGTTAAGGAACGGGTCTTGTAGCAACTGCCCCTTGCCGCTCATGGGATGACTCCTTGAATTGTTCGAACTGTTCGTCTTTGCCGCGAGTTCGTGTTTCGCCTTCATTAGCCCCACGCAGCCTCTTTAAATGTACTTCAATTCCGCCATCAAGTTAAGCGGCCTCTGCACGCACCCGTCATGACCGGTCCTCTGCGAATGGATTGCGTCCGGTCTTGAATTCCACACGCAGCGGCGTCCCCTGCAGTTCGAAGAATTCAACGAACGAACGCTCCAGATACCGCCGATAGCTGTCCGGCACGTGCGACAGCGCATTGCCGTGGATGATGATCTTGGGCGGATTGCTTCCCCCTTGGTGCGCGTAACGCAGCTTGGGCCGGGAGAACCCGCTCCGCGGCGGCGGCTGCCGATTGACGGCATCCAGGAGTACGCGCGTGAGGCGCGGCGTCGACAACTTGCCATCGCCGCCGCGTACGCGACATCCACCGACTTGAACAAGGCCCCCACCCCGGTTCCTCGCAACGCCGAGATGAAGTGGACTTTGGCGAATCCCAGGAAGTTCAATTTTCGTGAGTAGTCCCGTTTGATCCGCTCTCGCGCTTCTTCGGATAGACCTTCCCACTTGTTGATCGCCACGACCAGCGCCCGCCCGGCGTCCAGGATGAACCCTGCGAGATGCGCATCCTGGTCGGTCACTTCGTCCCGCGCATCCAGCACGAGGACGACGACGTTCGCGTCCTCCACAGACTGCAGCGTCTTCAGAACCGAGAACTTCTCGACGGCCGCCTCCACCTTGCCCCGCCGGCGCACCCCGGCAGTGTCGATGACGGTGTAGGGCCGGCCGGAGCGCTCGAATTCGATGTAGATGCTGTCCCTGGTCGTGCCGGGTTCGTCGAACGCGATCATTCTTTCCTCGCCCAGAAGCGCATTGACGAGCGTCGACTTCCCCACATTGGGCCGGCCCACCACGGCGATCCGGGGATGTGGCACGGGCTCCGGTTCGTCTTCCACCAGGAATTCGGCCAGGACCAGTTCCATGAGGTCTCGCACGCCCTCCCCGTGCGCGGCGGATATGGCAAGCGGCTCGCCCACCCCCAGTTCGTGGAACTCGGCTACTGCCCCATCGCGCAACCCTTCCGTCTTGTTGACCACGAGCCAGAGTCGCCGGCCGGTTCGGCGAAGCCGTTCCGCAATGACGCGATCCTGCGACGCCAGGCCGGCGCGCGCGTCGACCATCATGATCACGGCGTCGGCCTCGTCGACCGCCTGCAGCGTCTGGCGCGCCATTTCGTGCATGATCCCGGACTTGGCCACGGGCTCCAGTCCGCCCGTATCCACCACGATGTAGGGCTTGCCGCCCACCCTGCCCTGACCATAGTGGCGGTCTCGGGTGAGACCGGGCAGATCGTGCACGATCGCATCCCGCGTCTTGGTGAGCCGGTTGAAAAGAGTCGACTTGCCGACGTTCGGCCGGCCGACGAGAACCACGGTGGGCTTCATGACACCTTCCGGAAAGCGGCAGCGCTACCGCAGCGAGATGGCGTAGAGATGGCCTTCCCGCGTCTGCACGACGAGGTTCCTGTCGCCCACGGCGACGGGCGCCGCGGAGATGGGACCTCCGTCGGTGGAAAGGCGCCCCACGATCCGCCCGTCCTCTTGATCGAAGAAGTGCAGGTACCCTTCGAAATCGCCGGCCACCACGTACTTTCCGACGGTGGCTGGGCTGCCCAGCGGTCGGTTGAGAAGGAGATCCTGCTTCCACAGGCTCGCGCCGGTACCCCGATCGACGGCGAACAGGTGGCTGGAGTCGTCCGCAAAGAAGAAGGCCGAGGCGCTGGTGGCCATGTCGGTCACGCTCGAGGCGTTTCGCGCCCAGGTCAGCGTGCCGCGCGCGGCTTCGAAGCAACCGATCCTGCCCTGGTAGGCGATCGCGCATACCTGGCCATCGCGCAGGACCGGATCCGTCACGACGTCGATCACCCTCTCCAGTTCCGTATCGCCTTTCGGGGTCGCGATGGCAATCTCCCACAGCACGCTGCCGTTCTCCAGACGCAGCGCGACCATCTTGCCGGCGGGCAGCCCCGCATACACGACGCCGTCCTCGACCGTCACGCCGAATGCACCGCGGATGAGAAGCGCCGACTGCTGGGTCGGGATGTACTCCCATTTCCGCGAACCGTCGGAGGCATCCAGGCCGGCGATCCGGCTGTCGCCGGTGCGCACCACCACCGTGCCCTTCGAAATTACCGGGGGGCTCAGCACCTCGGTGTTCACCTGGGCCGTCCAGAGCGGTTTGCCCGCCGAAGTGTCGAATGCCATGACTTCGCCCTTGGTGGATCCGACCACCACGAGCCCATCGCCGACACCCACACCGCCTGCGAGCTTCTTCTTCTTTCCGACGGAGACCTTCCAGACCTGCCTGCCCTTGGCTCCATCCAACCGGTACAGGTAGCCATCGAAACCTGCCACGAAATAGTCGCCGCCCCACAAACCCGGCGAGAAGATGTAGGGCCCCGAATCCCCCGTTCCAGAGCGCCAGGCCACGTGGGGCTTCACTTCGGCCTTGAAGGAAGTGAGTTCTGCCGGCTCCGGACCGGTCGACGTGCAGGCTCCCAGCACGAGAATGCCTGCTGCGACGAATCCGCTCGAAAGGACTGGGCGCATGAGACTCACTGGATCCCCAGCGCGTCGCGCTTGATCTCGACCACGTTTCGATATGGCGCAGACTTGGGCAGCTTGTCCAGCGCCATCTGATAGGCCGCCTTCGCATCTGCCGGCTTGCCCTGCGCGACCAGGACGTCCCCGCGCGCGTCGGCGAAGAGAGCGGCGAACGCCTCCGTGGGCGGCGTGGCAACGACACGAAGCGCATCCTCGTACTTGCCCAGATCCAGCAGAACCGCCGAAAGGCGCAGGTTCGCCAATGCCTTGAGCGCTTCGTCCTTCGCGTTCGCGGCCGCCCACTGCAGGCTTTCGGCGGCCTTGTCCTTCTCACCCCCCTCGAACGCGGTACGGGCCGCGAGCATCGCTCCGCGGGCCGCGTAGGTCGTGGACGGATAATCGGCGACGAGCTTGGCGGCAAGCTCCTTCACCTTGGCCTTGTCGCCCGTGCGCAGGGCCTCCTCCACCTGGTCGAACAGCACGGCCGACTTCATGCTCTGATCGGCCTTGTAGTAACGCCAGCCCTGCACCCCGGCCACGCCGAGGACGAAGGCGACGACCGCGGCAATCACGAGCTTGCCGTAGTCCTTCCACCAGGCCTTGAGGGCCTCGATGTTTTCCTGTTCTTCGAGATCGTAGACAGCCATGCTCTTTCAGTCCCCTTGTTTCCCCATGAGCGCAGGCAGATCGCCGGGCAAGACCCGCACCTGATCCTGCTGATCGCGCAACGGCTTCAGGCTCACCTGTCCCGCCTGCGCCTCGTCGTCGCCGATGATGAGCGCGAATCTCGCGCCACTGGCATCGGCCCGCTTCATCTGCGACTTGAAACTGCCGCCTCCTGCATGCATCGCTATGTCCATGCCGGCGTCCCTGAGTTGTTCCGCCACCGTCCACGCGTGCAGCTCCGCCTGCGCCCCACTCCATACGACATAGCCGTCAGGCACTGCGGCCGGTACCTGTCTGGACTGATCCGCGAGCAGGGCGACAATGCGTTCCACGCCCATGGCGAATCCCGCGGCCGGCGCCGGCTTGCCACCGATCTGGGCCACCAGTCCATCGTAGCGACCGCCTGCGCAGACGGTCCCTTGCGCCCCCAATTCGGTGGTCACCCATTCGAACACGGTACGATTGTAGTAGTCGAGACCGCGCACCAGGCGGGTGTTGAGGCGGTATTCGATACCCGCATGCCGCAACAGGCGCTGAACGTCCTCGAAATGTACGAGCGAGGCCTCGTCCAGATCGTCCATCAGCCGCGGGGCCCCTTCCACGATGTCCTGCATGCGCGGATTCTTGCTGTCGAGGACACGCAGGGGATTGCTGTGCATGCGGCGTCGGGCATCTTCGTCCAGCGCGTCCTGGTGACGCTCGAGATATTCGATCAGCCGGGCGCGATACCGCGCCCTCGCCTCGCTGTCCCCGAGCGTATTCAGCTCCAGCGCAATGCCCTGCAAACCAAGCATGCGCCACAGCCGCGCGCCCATGACGATCAGTTCTGCATCGCTGTCCGGTCCCGCCAGACCCAAAGCCTCGACGCCGACCTGATGAAACTGCCGGTAGCGTCCCTTCTGCGGCCGTTCGTGGCGGAACATCGGCCCTGCGTACCACACGCGTTGCGGACCTCCATAGAGCAGGTTGTGCTGGATTGCCGCACGCACGCACGAGGCGGTTCCCTCGGGCCGCAGCGTGAGCACGTCACCGTTCAGCTTGTCGGTGAACGTGAACATCTCCTTTTCGACGATATCGGTCACTTCGCCGATGGAACGCACGAAGAGGTCTGTCCGCTCCAGGATCGGCATGCGCATCTGGCGATAACCATAGGCCCGCAGCCAGTTCCTGACCGTTTCCTCGAAAAACTCCCACAACGGCGCCTCGTCGGGCAGCACGTCGTTCATTCCCTTGACCGACTGGATGGGTTCGCTCATCGCCAATTGAACGCCTGGTCACGCGTCGGCGGCACGCTGCCGCTCATTGCGCGAGACTCGACGCAGCCTTCTCCACTGGGTGGTCCTTCCGACCGTAGCGGTCACGGACATATTGTTCGACGATCGCCTGAAACTCCTCCGCGATCCTTTCTCCCTTCAGCGTAACGGTCTTGCAGCCGTCCACGAACACAGGCGCCACAGGTGTCTCGCCCGACCCCGGCAGGCTTATGCCCACATCCGCGTGCTTGCTTTCGCCCGGCCCGTTGACGACACAGCCCATCACTGCCACATGCATTTCCTCCACTCCCGGATAGGTCTTGCGCCAGTGGGGCATCTGGCTTCGCAGGTAGCTCTGGATCCTGGAGGCAAGCTCCTGGAAGACGGTGCTGGTCGTGCGCCCGCAACCGGGGCAGGCAATGACCAGGGGCGCGAAGCTGCGCAAACCCATCGTCTGCAGGATCTCCTGCGCCACGACGACTTCGCGGGTGCGATCCCCGTTGGGCTCGGGGGTGAGCGACACCCTGATCGTGTCGCCGATGCCTTCCTGGAGGACCACGGCCATGGCAGCCGTGGAAGCGACGATGCCCTTGGATCCCATTCCCGCTTCTGTGAGGCCGAGATGAAGAGGGTAGTCGCAGCGCGCCGCCAGACTCCGGTAGACGCGGATCAGGTCCTGTACTGCGCTCACCTTGGCGGAAAGAACGATGCGATCGCCCGGGAGCCCCCAGGCCTGCGCCTGCGCGGCGCTCTCCAGCGCCGAAACGATCAACGCTTCTCGCGTGACCTCCGCGGCATCGCGGGGCGAAGTCGAGCGTGCATTCTCATCCATCATGCGGGCCAGCACGGCCTGATCGAGGCTGCCCCAGTTGACTCCGATGCGCACCGGTTTCTCGTAGCGGCAAGCCAGTTCGATCATCGTGGCGAACTGCTCGTCGCGCTTGGAACCCTTGCCGACGTTGCCCGGATTGATGCGGTACTTGTCCAGCACCTGCGCACACTCGGGTACTTGGGTAAGCAGACGATGTCCGTTGAAATGGAAGTCTCCGACGAGCGGAACGTTGCACCCCATCGAGTCCAGCAGATCGCGAATGCGCGGCACCGCAGCCGCGGCGTCCACCGTGTTGACGGTGATCCGGACAATCTCCGACCCGGCCTGCGCGAGGTCGAATATCTGCCGCGCCGTTCCTTCGGCATCGGCGGTATCCGTGTTGGTCATGGATTGGACCAGCACCGGAGCATCGCCGCCGATCACGGCATGCCCCACCCGCACTTGCCGGCTCTTGCGACGGATGATGTGTTCGCTGGACATCGCGCCGGTCACTCCAGGGTGATATGGGCGACGTCGCTGCGCGTGTGCGGCCCCAGATCGATGTCCTTGGAGTTGTAGTTCACGTTCACGCCACCCGCGTTCCCGACGGTGACCTGGAACGGTGGCTGCCCTCTCACGGTCCGTTCGCTCCCCGCCGGATTGAGCTGGGAAAACACGATGGCCCCGGACGCATCCCTGACTTCGACCCACGACTCGCGCGAGAACGACAGACGGATGACGGGCCCGCCTCCTCCGTCGGCCTCGCGCTCTTCCCGCGCCGGCTTGGGGGCGGATTCCGCGGAGCCGCCGCTCGACGTCTCCACGGGCTTCGACGCTTCGGCCTCGGCCGCAGGTCTGGATGTGGTGGATTTCTCCTTGGACTTGGCCTCGGTCTTCCGAGCCGGCTCGGGTGATGCGGCGGCCGACGACGCAGTTCCGTCAGAACCGGCCGCAGCCGCAGTTGCCGGCGACGGCGACGTCGTTGCCGCAGAAGACGGACCCGCCGTCGATGCACCGCCCGGGACGCCTGCGGCACCCGAGGAACCGCCCGGGGGTGGCGCAGCTTCCGAAGGAGAAGGAGCGGGCGTGGCGGAAGCCTCCGGCGCAGGCTGAGTGGACACTCCGGGCGCGTCAGCCGTCGCTGCGGGAGACTGCAGAGGCGAGACATCCATCGTGGTGGGCATGGGAGCGATGTCACGGCGGCCGAAGTAGATCAGGATCCCGGCAATGACGATAAGACCCAGCGCCAGAGGAAGCCAGCTGCGCTTCCAGACAGAGCCATGCCGGCCGGTGGACTCCCGAAACCGCGGATGATGCCTGTCGAGGGCGCCGCCCCTGTCCGTGACCTTGACTGTCGTGGCAGACGGCGCGGGGAGCCGGCCCGCCTTCTCCGATTGGGCGATCAGAACTTCGCCTTCCAGTCCGAGCAGCCGTGCGTAGTTGCGCAGAAATCCTCTCACGAAGACGGGGCCGGGGAGCGTGGCGTAGTCGTCGCGCTCCAGCGCCTCCACCTGACGGGGATGCAACTTGAGATGCCGCGCCACATCGGAAAACGACATTCCCATGCGAACCCGTCCCTCGCGGAGCATCTCGCCGGGCGTGGGCAGGGTCGTCGCCTGCGGCAGCGCAGCGGCCTCTGCCTGGACTGGAACCTCGGGCGCAAGCGAATCGGTCTGAACGGGCGGCGCGGCCTCACCGGCGGATTCCTTCCCATGTCGTCCTCGGCGACGGCATCCTGGGATTCGCCGGGTGCCACCTCGGGGACTCCGGATCGGTCAGGTTCCACTGCGGCATCGGTCATTCGAATATTCCCTCGGTGAAGAGTCTCGCCTCCTGGGAGTCGGGAAACTTCGATTTCAGCTGTGAACCATAGGATGCGACGGCCGCCCTGTCGCCAAGTGCCTGTTCGATACGTGCAGCCAGCCACAGCGAAGCGGCGTCCGCGTTCTTGGAGTTCTGCATGAACTTCGTCATGTACGACTTGGCGAGGTTCATCTGCCTGCGATCGAAATGCACCCGCGCCAGATGCACCAGCGCTCGACCGTCGTTGGGCTGAATCTTGAGTGCCCGTTCGAGATAGAGCTGGGCCGCTGCGTCGTCACCTGCCCGCCTCGAACAGATGCCGGCATTGACGTACGAGTCTTCCGGGGTCGCATACAGAGGATTCTTCAGTGCGGCGAGGAAATAGCGGACGCCTTCCTTCTCCTTCTTCCGGTCGCACAGGAACAGGCCGTAGTTGTTGTTGGTATCCGAATCGGCGGGGTCGATCTTGAGCGCCCGCTCGAAACTCGCCTTGGCCTTGGCGTCCTCCCTGAGTTCCATGTACACGAGGCCCAGCGTGCTGTACGCCGGCACGTAGTTGGGATCCGCCTTGATCGCCTCCTGCAGCTCCTGCAGAGCCACGCCGAAGCGACCGATCTGCAGATAACTGGCACCCAATTCCGTATGTGCCCGTGCCCGCTCGGCCGGCGTCCCCGGCTCGGGCCGCGGATTGGCAGCAACGGAACGTGTGTCCATCTCCTGTCCGGGTCCCGGCGCGCGGCAGCCTGCCGCCAGCATCAGTGCCACGAGCAACAGCAAGGTGAAGGCTTTCATGTCGGACTTGCGGCCCCCTCGCGCTTTTCCACGCGGCGTGTCTTGTCCTGAACTTGCCCCGCCAGCTGGCCGCAGGCCCCGTCGATCTCCTGACCGCGCGTCTTTCGCACCGTCGTGACGAAACCCGCTTCCATCAAACGTCCCTGGAAGCGCACCACGGTCTCCGGATCCGAACGCTCGAATCCTGCATTCGGGAACGGATTGAACGGGATCAGATTGAATTTGCATGGCAGATCGCCCACCACGTCGATCAACTCCGACGCGTGCGCCATCGAATCGTTCACGTTCTTGAGCATGACGTACTCGAACGTGATGAAATCTCTCGGCGCGCCTGCCCGCTGCCATTTCACGTTGCGCAGCATGTCCGTGGCGGCGTCGTCATCTTCGTCCTCCGCGGCCGGAACGCCATCGACGTAGCGCCGGCATGCCGCCAGCAGCTCGCGCAATGGCCATTTGCGGTTGATCGGCACGATGCGGTCGCGCAGAGAATCGTTCGGGGCATGGAGAGACACGGCAAGGGACACGGGCAGCGTCTCCCGCAGACGGTCTATCCAGGGCACCATCCCGGAGGTCGACAGAGTCACGCGGCGCCGGGACATTCCATAGGCGTGGTCGTCCAGCATCACGCGCATCGCAGTGACAACGGCATCGAAGTTCGCCAACGGCTCACCCATGCCCATCATCACGACATTGGTGACGGGCCGCCTGCCCGAGGCCAGATCGGCGCCAAGCGCGCGATTCGCGAGCCACAGCTGGCCGATGATCTCGGCAGCGCTCAAATTGCGGTTGAACCCCTGTCGTCCGGTCGAGCAGAACGCGCACTCGAGCGCACACCCCACCTGGCTCGATATGCAGAGCGTTCCGCGATTGGTTTCGGGAATGAAGACGGTCTCGATGCCGTTTCCCGCCCCGACATTCAGAAGCCACTTGCGGGTTCCGTCCGGCGCCGTGCTGTCGAGAAGGACCCCGGGCGGTTCGACGACGCATTGTTGCGCGAGCCGGACGCGGAGGTCCTTGGAAAGATCGGTCATCTGCTCGATCGCGGACGCGCCGCTGCGGTGAACCCACCGCATCACCTGGCGCGCACGAAACGGCTTCTCGCCCTGCGCGGCGAACCAGTCGCCGAGCGATGCCGTATCGAAATCGAGCAGATTGACGGCCATCAGCGGCTATGGACGTCCAGGGACGGGAAGAAGTAGGCGATTTCGACGGCCGCGGTTTCGGGTGCGTCCGAACCGTGGACCGCGTTGGCGTCGATCGAGTCAGCGAAGTCGGCGCGGATGGTTCCAGGTGCCGCCTTCTTGGGATCGGTGGCGCCCATCAGCTCGCGATTCTTCGCGATGGCGCCTTCGCCCTCGAGCGCCTGGATCATCACGGGGCCGGACGTCATGAAAGTCACCAGATCGTTGAAGAACGGCCGCGCACGATGCACGGCATAGAAACCTTCTGCCTGCGCGCGCGACAGATGCATCATCCGGGCCGCGACGATCTTGAGTCCCGCCTTCTCGAATCGCGAATAGATCTGTCCGATCACGTTCTTGGCGACAGCGTCGGGTTTGATGATGGAAAGAGTGCGCTCTACAGCCATGGAAATCTCCGGGTCTGGGTTAAATTTGCAAGGAATTCAGAAGGATAGCACGAGCCCTCCGCCGAGGGAAGTGCGTCGTGTTCCGCCCCGATGTGACACATCCCCGATCTTCCACACCCGAGAAAAACCTCCGGGACGTTCGCGTCTCCATGCTCCGGTTATACACCTGTCATCCCCGGTGTTAGCATCCGCCCGTCCCGAATACGAGCGCATCGCCCCGCCCCTCGATGGCTACCGCCACCCCGCAGGAACCCCAGCAGGACGAAGTCAAACGCAAGGCGCTTCGCCGTCTCATCGCTGCTCTGGTGCTGCTCGCGGCGGCCATCGTAGGCCTTGCCGTCCTCGATCGCATGGCCCAGGAACGCCGGGAGCAGAAACCGCCGAAGGAACCCGTGCCCGCCGCCGCGGTTCAGCCGCCGGCAGCGCCGGAGCCGCCTCCCGCCCCCGCAGTGGAACCCCCGCCTCCGCCGCAGGTCGCCGAAGAGCCCGCCCGGACGGAGCCGCCCGTTCCGGCAGTGAAGGACCCCGAGGCAGCCCCGGAGTCCTCCGAAGGCGCCGCGCCGGGAAAGGAAAAGCACGAAGCGAAGACCGCCCCTTCCGCTCCGCCGGCGGTAAAGGTGCCCGTCCCGCCCAAGAGTACGGCGCCCGTTCCGGTGAAGTCGGGTCCTGCGCCGGCCGGCACGCCTTCCTCGAACGCAGCGGCTGTTCCCACGACGCCTCCCCCGCCGATCCCGGTGCCAAAAAGCACCCCAGGCGTCGGAAAAGGCACCGGTGGCACAGCCGACAGCCAAACCTCTGCCCCCGCCACCGCCGAGTGCAGAAAAACCGGTCGAGGGCGTAGCCTGGGCTTCATCGTTCAGATCGGGGTGTTCGCGAGTTCGGCGAACGCGGAGACGCTCAAGGACAAGTTACGCCAACTGGGAATCGAGGCCTACACGGAGACCCGCGTGCAGATGGGCCCCTGGCAACGAACTCTCCAGTGCCGAAAGCAGTGGCGGAGAAAATTCGAGCCCTCGGACTCGCCGGTGCTGGTGCCCCAGCGCTGAAAGTCGAGGGAACCCGTGGGCCGGGTCCCTACCGGGTCCCCGTCCGAACGGGCGACAAGGAACAGGCCCGGAGGTGATCGGCGACCGACAGGGTGGCGCAGCTGGCCCTCCTGATCACAAGAGACTACGGGTGCAGTTCGGGAAACCGCAGAAACAACCTGCCCTGGCCGCCTCCTGGGGGGAGGCCTCATGTCGCTAGGGATCTGGCACACCCGACTGATCGGCCCGGGGCGCGTCAGCCGGTCAGTGGCAGCGCTCGCCCCGGAAAACGGTGATGCCTTCCACGGCGCGAAGCCTGGATTCGAGATCCGACAGGTTCTGAGCTTCGGCAAAGATACGCTTCCTGGGCTTTCAGCCCCGGTCCCAGGTGGAAATCCGCAGCGCATCCAGCACGCGCCGCAACCAGTTTCTTGTTTCCGGCCGGCTGTCTGCGGCCGGGGAGCTGCGCTCCCATGAGGGACTTTCACTCAGCGAAACGCTCGACACCTCGATTGCCTTGCATGTTCCACTCCTGTACCGACTTCGGATCGCGATGTCGGGTCACATTTGCGGCACTCCGCGAATTGCTGCAATGCATCAATCCGTGAGCCTTGAATCGGCAGGTCGGAGAGAACTTGAGGGAGAAAGAACGGTCGTGTTCCGGGTCTCACTGGCCCCGGTCCTCGTAGCCGCAAAGAAACTACGGCTATGTCGAATGAACGTCAGTGGAGCAGTCCGAACGCTCGTCGCGCCAGGTATCCGAGCGTCTCCATTTCACAGGATCGCCCGGCGTTCCCGCAGCAGAGCCATCCTCGGAAGATGCGGTAGACGAGCCACAGTCCCGTGCCCACGACGAGGCCGAAGGAAACCGATGCCAACGATCGTGAGAGCCACGCAGCGCCACGACAATCCACAGCAGCGCGAACCAGAAGCTGTGAATCTGCCAGCGGAAGTGGGATTCCAGGAAGGTGCCTTGCGCCTTCGATCGATTCATGAAGTTGAGCACCACCGCCACGATGGAGGGCAGGCCGAAGACGAACGCGGTGACGATGAAAGCCGCACTGGTGATTCCGATCACGATCGAGAGCGCGCGTGCAGGCCATAAACGACATGCGCGATCGTAATCAGGAGGGTTCGGCAGGCTGAAGGGCAGTGGACGCGTCATTCATGTCGGCCTCTCTCGCCAGGACCGGGAGGTGAATTCGGGCGTGCCTCGCGCGCATACCATCGACGCGGATCGACGCACGGGCTAGTCTTGCCGCCGCCCTCGACCACGCATGTGTGGTCTGCAGGGTCCCTTCACCGTCTTCCGGAGCATCGGCCTTCATGAATTCCATCGTTCGGCTTCGTCCTGTGTCTGTGCGTGATCTTCAGCGCCGCCGGACACGCCGACGAACCTCACCCGGCGCCAGGCGCTTCTATGCCGCGGTCTTCGGCATCGTGTTCGCGGAGAACGGCGACGTGACGCAACCCGGCTCCTCAAGGTCGTCGATCCGCGCAAGGGCAATGCGGATGCCGAAGGCGTGGAGATACCCCTGACCTTCGTGGATGCCGTCCACAAGATGCTGTCCTCCCCAAATACCGGCCTACAAGGTCGGGGCAGTGCCTGCCGACGAAACCTATACGTACTTCTTCTACGATCCTCGCGCCCGACCGGGCCGATCTGATCCCAGGCCTCGCGGACGCTGAGGACCGGCCGCTCCCGGAGGTCCGCCTCTACCGCAGCCCTCCGGCTCTCGACCACCACGGACATGGGCGTGACTTTGGCGGACCGCTGGTAGGCCGGCGAAGACCTCGATGGCGTGGAGGAAGCGGCCTCCGTCGAGGGCCAGTCGGCTGACACCGTGGCGAAGTCGGAGAGATCGGCGTAGCGGGCCGGCCTGAAAAGCAACGTGATGCCCGCGTACCAGCCGGTTTCCGCGCCCCCGCCGCTTCTTCGGTCACCTTGCGGACCACGCTCAGTTTGAAACCGGTGGCGCAGCCTTCGGACCAGCCTCCGTACCGAAAGATCAGCACGTCGGCCTTGGGGGGCCCCGACAGGGCGTCGAGCCGCACGAGGCGATGCCAATCCAGCATGGTCACCACCATGTCGTTCAGGGACAGTGTCTCGACATCGGTGCTGCGCCGGCGGAGGAACGATTGGAGTTCCGTGAGAAGGCCTGTCGAGTTCATCTTTCCTCCTAGCAGTTCTTCGCGATTTCCCGGAGCGCACCGCCTCAGTACAGCTTGATCGATGCCGCATCCAGTTGCACGTCGACGAGCGCCGTTCGACCGGACGCGATGGCATCCCGCAGTACCGGCTCCAACGCGTCCGCCGTCGTCACCCGAGAGGCCTCGCAACCGAAACCACGCGCGAGATCGCAGAAGTCGATGCCATCCAGATCGTGCCCCGGGGCACCGGGAATCCCCAGCATACGCCCGAAGCTCTTGAGTGCGGCATAGCCGCGATTGTTCAGGATCACGAAAGTCACGGGCAGCTTCCACTGAGCCGCCGTCCACAACGCCTGGATTCCGAAGAGCGCCGATCCGTCACCGACCACGCTCGCGACCGGTCTGCCGGGATGTGCGAGGGCTACGCCCGGGGCCGCGGCCACCGCCCACCCCAGTCCCCCGCTCGAGCCGGCGAAGAAGCGGCCCGGCGACCTCACCCTGAGGTGATCCCACAGCGCGCCGCGATGTGTGGGCGCCTCTTCCACGATCAACGCATCGTCGGGCAGCGCGCGATTCAACGTGGCCAGCACCAGATTGCCGTCGAGCCCATCAACCGGGGACGGTGCGGGCAGCAGGACGCGTCCTGACTGCGCCTTCGGCTCCCCGTGGCCGAGCCGCTGCAGAATCCCCTGCAATGCCGGTCGAAGAGAACCGATCACGGCTGTTCCGATGGCCGCCCGTGCCGCTTCCTGCGGATCGTCAGTCAGCAAGTAGAGGCGCGTACCCGGCTTCATGAACTCCCCACCGGTATGCACGTGGTACGTGAAGACCGGCGCGCCGATCACGACGACCACGTCGTGCGGGGCAAGCTTGTCCGCCAGCGGCTGGCGCAGCGGCGGCAGATGGCCGGCGTACAGCCGGTGATCCTCGGGGAACCCCACGCGGGCCACCATCGGGCTCGTCCACACCACGGCTCCCAGTCTCTTCGCCAGTGCCAGTGCGTGATCCCATGCGCCATCCTGGTCTGCCGAGGCGCCCACCACCAGCGCCGGCGCGCTCGCCCCGAGCAAGGCTTCCGCAATCTCGTCCAGCCCCGTGGCGGCAGGTTCCACATCTGCGATCACGCGACGGATCGGCGTCGGCTCGGCGTGCGCATCCCAGTCATCCTCGGGAATCGACACGAACACGGGTCCGCGCGGACGCTGCATCGCGACGTGATACGCCCGCTGGATGGCGGCGCTGGTACGTCCGCAGCCCGTGCGGGCTCGACGCTCCACTTCACACGTAGGGTTTCGGGAACCCGCGGCGTCGGAGGCGTAGAGATACGGATCCGTGGGGAACATCGCCCGGGTCTGCTGGCCCGCCGTGATCACGAGCGGAGTGTGGTTGCGGAACGCCGTGAAGACGCTGCCCAGACCGTGGCCCACGCCTGCGGCCGAATGGAGGTTGACGAAGGCCGCCGTGCCCCTCGCCTGCGCATAGCCGTCCGCCACGGCAACGACGCACGATTCCTGCAAGCCCACTACGTAGCGGAAATCCTGCGGCCAGGCGCGGAAGAACTTGAGTTCGGTCGACCCCGGATTGCCGAACACCGTGGTCATGTCGAACGCCCGAAGCAGCTCGACTGTCGCTTCGCGGACGGACACCCTGGAAGTCTCGGCCATGTTCCGTGCGAACCTTCAGCGTGGTGGCTGATAGCGGACGACGCGCTGATCGATCGCGCCGAAGATCGAGCGGCCGTCTGCGTCCAGCATCTCGATCCGGATGCGGTCGCCGAAACGCATGAACGGTGTCGAAGGCTTGCCCTCTGCAATCTGCTCCAGCATGCGCCGTTCGGCCAGACAGGCCGAGCCTCTGCTCCGATCGATGTTCGACACCGTCCCCGACCCCACGATCGTGCCGGCGCCGAGGAATCGTGTCTTCGCGGCGTGGGCGATCAGTTGCCGGAAGTCGAAGGTCATGTCCGTGCCCGCATCCGGCGCGCCGAAGGCGCTGCCGTTCAACGTCACGGTGAGCGGACGATGCACCTTGGCATCGCGCCAGGCCGGGCCGAGTTCGTCCGGCGTCACCGCGACTGGCGAGAAGGCCGTGGCCGGCTTGCCGTGGAAGAAACCGAAGCCCTTCGCCAGTTCGTTCGGAATGAGGTTCCTCAGGCTCACGTCGTTTACCAGCATCAGCAGACAGATGTGGTCCTCTGCCACCGACGCCGGAACCCCCATCGGCACATCGTCGGTGATCACGGCCACCTCGCCTTCGAAATCGATGCCCCACTCCTCGGACTCCGCCAAGATGTCGTCGCAAGGGCCGACGAAGGAGTCGGAACCGCCTTGGTACATGAGCGGATCAGTCCAGAACGATGCCGGTAGTTCCGCGCCGCGGGCCTTGCGCACCAGCTCGACGTGATTGACGTATGCCGAACCGTCTGCCCACTGATATGCGCGCGGAAGCGGCGAGGCGCAAGCGGAAGCTTCGAAGGCAAAGGCGCGTTCGCGAGCCCCTCTGTTCAAGCCGTCGTAGACCGACTGCAGCCGGGGGGCCACGGTCGACCATCTTTCGATTGCCATCTGCAACGTTGGCGCAATGTCCGTGACTGCCACGGCCCGGCCGAGATCCCGGCTGACCACCACCAGGGATCCGTCTCGCCCGCCCTCCTTGAGAGTGGCCAGCTTCATGTGTTCGTCTCCGTCGATTCAAGGGGGAATCCGTGCCGGCCCGTGCATCGCACCGGTCCGGCCGGACGGCCCGGATTCTGCCTCACCGACCGCACCCGCACCGGTGACGCCATGCAGAAAGATGTCGCTCACGACACCGGCCATGTCCTCGTAGGTCAAGGGCCCATCGGCCCGCAGCCACGTGAATGTCCAGTTGATCATCCCGAACAGGATCATCGCCAGCGGTACCCGCAGGGCCTCTCCATCCCACTTGGGATGCACACGTGCGATCGCCCGAGCAAAGGCTTCCACCACGGACCTCTGCTTGGCGGTGATCCGCGACCGTTCGTGCTCGTCCAGGAACTTCACGTCCTGGACGAGGACGCGATGCTGCGGTTGGGAATGCTCGTACTGCCGCATGAACCGCGCGATCAACTCGCGCAGATGTTCTTCCGGTTGGAGGGGCTGCACCGCCACCTCCGCGGCGATCGCAAGCAACGTATCGAGGTAGCTCTCGACGATGTCCAGCAGCAACGCCGGTTTGTCCCGGTAGTAGTGGTACAGCAACGCCTTCGACACCTCGCAGGCCTGCGCGATCTGCGACATCGAGGCGCTCGCGAAGCCCTTCTCCGCGAAGAGTCGCGCAGCCTCGACCCGGATGGTCGCACGCTGCTGCTCGAACGTGGAAGCGCGGGGCCTTGCCATGACCGCTACCGTTCGTCGTACGTCAGGACGACATGATCCGTGAGCGGGTGCGACTGGCACGTCAGCACGAAGCCGCGCGCCACATCCGCCGCGTCCAGACTGTAGTTCCGGTCCATTCTCACCTTGCCTTCCAGCACCTTGCCCTTGCAGGTGCAGCACATTCCCCCCTTGCACGAGAACGGCAGATCCAGACCGGCCCGCAACGCGGCCTCGAGAATGGAGGCGTCCGAGGGCTGAAAATCGATCTGGCGGCGCACCCCGTCCAGCTCGATCACGATGGCGGCCTGGGCGGCGTCCGCCGGCTCGCGCCTGTGCTGCTCGCCGCCCGACGGAACACCGAAGCGCTCCACGTGAATCCGGCCGGGATCGAGACCCAATCCGGCGAGCGCACTCTCCACCTCATCGATCATGCCTCCCGGTCCGCAGACGAATGCCTCGTCGATGGTGTCGACCGGAAGGAGCGTGGCGGCGAACGCCCCCACCTTCGCCGCATCGATCCTGCCGTTGAACAGTTCGATGTCCTGCAACTCCCGGCTGAACACCGTGTGGAGGACGAACCGTCCGAGATACCGATCCTTGAGATCCTCCAGTTCTTCCAGGAAGAGTGTCGTGGACGCCTGCCGGTTGCCGTACACCAGTGTGAACCGGCTGTGCGGTTCCCGCCGGAGGACCGTTCGCGCCACGGACAACACCGGCGTGATGCCGCTTCCGGCAGCGAACGCGACGTAGTGCTTCCCGTCGGAGGCCACATCCACGGGAAGAAACCGGCCTTCGGGCGGCAGTACGTCGACGGTCATGCCACGTTCGAACGCGCCACAGGCCCACGAAGAGAACCTTCCTCCGGGAACGTTGCGAATCGCCACGCACAGCTCCCCGTCGTCCAGGCCGGAACAGATCGAATAGCTGCGCCGCAATTCCTCTCCGTTGACCGTGGCGCGCAGGGACACGTGCTGTCCCTGCACGAACCGGAAGTCGCCCGCGAGGCTGGACGGTACTTCGAAACGCACACGGATGGCATCGCCGCATTCGCGGCGGACGTCAGCGATGGTCAAGGGATGAAAATGAAGCATGGCGGCTTCCGCAAGGAGGGGTCGCGACAAGAGACGCCGCGGATCGATTCGCAGACGGTCGTCCGGGGGGACGGACCCGGAGCCCGTCTCGGCGGTTCGGCCCGTGAGGGACGCACGCGCCACGGTCCGGGTTTCGTCCCGCCCGCGCGGACCACCCGGAAACCTGTGCACGTGCTTCTCTCAGGCGCGATCACAGCGGCTTCACGTACTCGAAGGGTTCGCGGCACTCGAGACACCGGTACAGTGCCTTGCACGCGGTCGCGCCGAAACGGGACAGCTCCTCGGTCCGCCGTGCCCCGCAGCGGGGGCATGCCGGCACGAAACGGATCGGCCGGGCTCCGCCTTCCGCGCACCGAGGCGGGGGAGCGATGCCGTGCCGGCGCAGCTTTTCCTTGGCGGCGTCGCCGAGCCAATCCGTGGTCCAGGCCGGCGACAACCGCGTCTCGACGGTAACCGTGGTCGCGCCAGCGGCAAGCAACGCCTCGCGAATGTTGCGCTCGATGACCTCCGTCGCCGGACAACCGGAATACGTGGGCGTGACCACGACCTCGAGGCCGCTCCCGGCGGATCGGATCTCGCGGACGATGCCGAGGTCGCACACGGAGAGCACCGGTACTTCGGGGTCCATGACCTCGTCCAGTACCCGCCACGCATCCGCGGTGCTCATCGGCTCGCCGGTCACCACGTTCCGCCGGGATAGGCACGCTGCAGGTGCTGCATGGGCGCCAGAAGGTGGCCGAGATGTTCGCTGTGCCTCCCGCACTTGCCGCGCGTGAGAAAGGGTGTCGCATCGGGCACCGACAGCATCGCCACATCCAGCACTCCGCGCACGTGAGCGGTCCAGCCCGCCTCGAGCGAGCCTGCTTCCGGGCCGATGCCTTCGCGAGCCACCGCCGAATCCACCACGTCGGGCTCGAAGAACTCCCTCGTGTAGGGCCACAGCATCTCCAGCGCCGATTGCATCCTTCCGTGGGATTCCGCAGTGCCGTCGCCAAGGCGGATCGTCCAGTCCGAGGCATGTTCCCGGTGATAGCGCACCTCCTTCAGGCTCTTCTCCGCGATGGCTGCGAGATCGCGATCGGTCGATGCGGTCAGGGCCGTCCACAAGTCATGCTGCCAGGCCGAAACGAAGAGGTTGCGCAACACGATGCGGCCAAAGTCGCCGTTGGGGAGTTCCACGAGCGTCACATTGCGGAAGTCATGTTCCGCCCGGAGGAACGCCAGCTGATCCTCGTCGCGTCCCCGGCCCTCGATGCGGCCCGCGTGGGACAAGAGGAGCCGTGCCTGTCCGATGAGATCCAGTGCGATGTTCGTGAGCGCAATGTCCTCCTCGATGATCGGACCGTGACCGCAGGTCTCGGCGAGACGCTGGCCGAGAATCAGCGAATTGTCGGCAATGCGCAGCAGGTATTCGAAATGGGGGGACATGGCGAAGGTCGTTGGCGCTGAGAAGTCCGGATGCGTTGCCGGACGCGTGGATGCATCGCGTCTTGCGGTACAGGGGCCCGGCACAGGCCTTACATGTGGTCCACTTCCCCGGGCAGTTCGTAGAAAGTGGGATGCCGGTAGATCTTGTCCGCTGCGGGATCGAACATCTCCGGCTTGGCGTCCGGATCCGACGCCACGATGTGGTCGGCGCGCACCACCCAGAGGCTCACCCCTTCGAGCCGGCGGGTGTACACGTCACGCGCCATCTGCAGCGCGAGCTTCGGGTCCGGAGCGTGCACGCTCCCGCAGTGCTTGTGGTCCAGCCCGTTCCGGCTGCGCACGAACACCTCCCACAAAGGCCATTCCTTCCTGTCCATGTTCTCCCTCGCATCAGGCGGCCGTCTGTCGCGCGGCCTGCTTGTCCGCGTAGGCCAGCGCCGCTTCGCGCACCCACGCACCGTCCTCCCACGCCTTCACCCGCTCGGCCAGCCGTTCGCGGTTGCACTGGCCATGACCGTTGACCACGTTCCAGAACTCCGCCCAGTCGATCCTGCCGAAATCATGATGTCCGCGCGCCTCGTTCCATTTCAGATCCGGATCGGGCAGTTCGACGCCCAGGACCTTCGCCTGCGGCACGGTGGCATCCACGAACTTCTGCCGCAGATCGTCGTTGGAGATGCGTTTGATGCCCCACCGCATGCTCTGACCCGTGTTGGGCGAATCGCTGTCGTGGGGCCCGAACATCATGAGCGACGGCCACCACCAGCGATTCACCGCATCCTGGACCATGGCGCGTTGCTCGTCCGTGCCTCGCATCATCGTCAGCAGCAGGTCGTAGCCCTGCCGCTGATGAAAGCTCTCTTCCTTGCAGATGCGGATCATGGCCCGCGCGTACGGCCCGTAGGAGCACCGGCACAGGGGAATCTGATTCATGATGGCCGCGCCGTCCACGAGCCAGCCGATCACGCCCACGTCGGCCCAGTTGAGCGTGGGGTAGTTGAAGATGGACGAGTACTTGGCCTTGCCCGCGTGCAGTGCATCGATGAGCGAATCGCGCGACACGCCGAGCGTCTCCGCAGCCGCATACAGATACAGACCGTGCCCGCCTTCGTCCTGGACCTTGGCGAGCAGGATCGCCTTGCGCTTGAGCGTGGGGGCCCGGGTGATCCAGTTGCCCTCGGGCAGCATGCCGACGATCTCCGAATGCGCGTGCTGGGAGATCTGCCGCACGAGGGTCTTGCGGTAGGCCTCGGGCATCCAGTCCTTCGCCTCGATGAACTCCTCACGGTCCAGTTTGCTTTCGAACTCCGCCAGATATCCGGCGTTGTCGGCCGCGGGACGGGAGGCCTCCGGCTCTTTTGGCGCAGGCAGATCGATGGCTTGGGTATACACGGTGCAGTCACTCCATTGGACGGCGATCGATCACACGCTTCGCCTTGCCCACGACGACGCGTTCGATCGCGAACGGCGCGGTCACTTCGACTTGGGCGCTCACGCCGATATGAGCCTTGATCTGATGCTGCAGAGAACGGCCGGCACTGTCCCGCTGGAACTCTCCGCGGTCGGCCTGCGGATCCAGCTCCACGCGCACCGTCAGGGCGTCCAGATGCCCTTCCTTGTCGAGCACGAGCTGATAGTGCGGCGCGAGCTGAGGCACGCGGCAGATGAGTTCCTCGATCTGCGACGGAAAGACGTTCACGCCACGGATGATCAGCATGTCGTCGCTGCGGCCCGTGATCTTGTCCATGCGGCGCATGGTCCGTGCCGTGGGAGGAAGCAGACGGGTGAGATCGCGCGTGCGGTAGCGGATGACCGGCAGCGCTTCCTTCGTGAGCGTCGTGAACACGAGTTCGCCCTGGCTGCCTTCCGGCAGGACCGCTCCCGTCGAGGGGTCGACGATCTCCGGATAGAAATGGTCTTCCCAGATCACCGGGCCATCCTTGGTCTCGATGCATTCGTTCGCCACGCCCGGCCCCATCACCTCCGACAGTCCGTAGATGTCCACGGCGTCGATGCCCGCGCGGCGCTCGATCGCTTCGCGCATCGGCTGCGTCCAGGGCTCCGCCCCGAAGATTCCGATGCGCAGCGAACAGGTCACCGGATCCAGCCCCTGGCGCTCCATCTCGTCGACGAGCGTCAACATGTAGGAGGGCGTGCACATGATGATGTCAGGCCGGAAATCGGCGATCAGCTGCACCTGCTTCTCTGTCTGCCCCCCGGACATGGGCACCACCGTGCAACCCAGCCGTTCGGCACCGTAGTGCGCCCCCAGGCCGCCGGTGAACAGCCCATAGCCGTATGCCACGTGCACGATGTCGCCGGGGCGGCCGCCGGAGGCCCGGATGGAACGCGCCATCAGGCCGGACCAATGGTCGATGTCCCGCTGGGTATACCCCACGACCGTGGGTTTGCCGGTCGTGCCGGAGGACGCGTGCACGCGCACCACGCGCTCGCGCGGCACGGCGAACATGCCGAAGGGGTAGTTCTCGCGCAGGTCCTGCTTGGACGTGAAGGGAAACCTGGCCAGGTCATCCAGCGACCGCAGATCGTCCGGGTGAACGCCGTGCGCCTCGAACTTGGCGCGATAGTGCGGCACGTTCTCGTACGCGTGGCGCACAGACCACTTGAGCCGTTGGAGCTGCAGCGCCTGCAGTTCGTCACGGCCGGCCCTCTCGATGGGCTCGAGACTGCGCGGATCCGGAAGCCGGGTGTTCATGCGTGGGGCCCCCTCATTCCGGCACCGTCTTGCGGTCCTTCATTCTGTGAGACCGGCCCCGCAGCACGGCCACGAGCACCCCGGCCTGATTGCGCACGGTCACGTCGTACACGCCGGTTCGCCCCGCCAGCGAGACCTCCTTCGCCTCCGCCGTCAGCACATCGTCGAGATTCGCGGGCGCCAGAAAATCCACGACGACTCCGGCCGCCACCGTAAGTTCGTTGTAGCTGTTGCACGCGAAGGCGAAGGCGGAATCCGCCAGTGTGGTGATGAACCCCCCGTGGCAGATCTTGAAGCCGTTCAGCATTTCCGGCCGCACCTTCATCTGCATGCGGCAGTAGCCGGGCGCCATGGCGTCGATGCGGATGCCCATCCCCTGCGAGGCGGCGTCCACTGCCATCATGCCGCGGCCCACGTGATCGGCGGTTTCCTGAGGGGTCATGTCCTGGCGTCTCAATCGTGGAAGGGAGAACCGCTCCAGCGGCGTCGCTGCAGCGCGGGCGAAACGCGGTACCGTTCTTCGCCATAGTGGGCCCGCAGATGATCCAGCACGATCGCCACGAAAGAAGGCGAAAGCCGGTCGGCCCACGCGAGCGGCCCGGCCGGATAGTTGGTCCCCAGGCGCATGGCGGTGTCGATGTCCTTCGCGGATGCGATGCCCTGGGTGAGCACGTCGGCAGCCTCGTTGATCAGCATGGACACGGTGCGCATCACGAGCAGACCGGCGATGTCGTCCACCCGGGTCACCGCACAGCCCGCCGCCTGCAGCGCACCGACGACTTCCTGATACTCCCAGCCGCCGCACTGATCGGCCCGCGCGATGCACAGGCGCTTCGTCCTGGCGTAGTCGAACGCGAGATCCAGCACGACAAAGTTGGGCGTGCCTTCGAACGTCCCCCGATGCGTCGCTGTCCGTCCATCGGTCACCGCCACCCGGGCGGCGCCGATGTGCAGCATGGGCTCGAGATGCATGACCCGGCGTACGTTCACACCCGCTGCAGACATCCGTTCGATCAGCGGTTCCAGCAGTCCCGCGTCCACGGGCGCGATCACGCTCTGCGGAGGCGGAAAGGAGGGCTCGGCCGGAGGCACAGGCGGCGTGGCAGTGTCTTCGTAGCGATAGAACCCCTGCCCCGTCTTGCGGCCGTGGCGGCCGCTGCGCACGAGCTCCTGCTGGATGAGAGACGGCGCGTAGCGGCGGTCCCAACCCAGCGCCTGGAAAGTGGACCCGGTCACCGCAAGGTTCACGTCCAGACCGATCAGGTCGATCAACTCACAGGGGCCCATGGGGAATCCGCCGCAGTCGCGCATGACCGCGTCCAGGGTCACCGGATCGGCCGCCTGTTCCGTGAGCGCACGCATGGCTTCGCCGTAGTAGGGACGCGCGACGCGGTTCACGATGAAGCCGGGCGTCGACTTGCAGCGCACGGGGGTCTTGCCCCAGGCCTGGGCCGTCGCCATGACCATCGCTGCAACGTCCCCATCCGTTTCCAATCCGTCGATCACCTCCACCAGGGCCATGCGCGGCACGGGGTTGAAGAAATGCATGCCGACAATGCGTCCGGGCTTCTTCGCACCCACCGCAAGATCGGTGATGGAGATGGACGATGTGTTGGAGGCGATGATGCATTCCGCGCTCACCAGCGATTCCAGCTGCGCGAACAGCGCGCGCTTGGCCTCGCGGTCCTCGACGATCGCCTCGACGACCATGCCGGCATCCGCGAGATCGGCGAGCGCGCCGGTCGTGCGCACCCGCGCCATGGCAGCGTCGGAGTCCTCCTGCGCCAGCTTGCCCTTCGATACCAGGAACGCGAGGTCCTTCGCGATGCCGGCCTTCGCCTTCTCCAGCGCCTGGGCCTGGGTGTCGAACAGCAGCACGGGATGTCCTGCACGCGCCGCGACATGGGCAATGCCGCTGCCCATGGTGCCGGCACCGATCACGGCGACTGTCGTTTGTGTGGAAAGCGGATGCGACACGGTCATTCCCCCATGAACACCGGAGGACGCCGTTCCATGAACGCGGTCACGCCTTCGCGGTAATCCTTCGTATATCCCAGCTCCCGCTGGCAGTCCCGTTCCATGTCCAGCTGGGCTTCGAGCCCCTGCCGCTCGGCCGCGTAGATCGCTTCCTTGGTCCGCGCGAACCCCCTGGTGGGGCCAGCGGCGAGTTGCTCGGCCATGGCACGAGCCGTCGGCATCAGCTGCGCATCGTCGACACAGCGCCAGATGAGCCCCCAGCGCTCCGCCTCTTCCGCCGGCAACTTGTCGCCGAACAGCGCAAGCCCAGCGCCCGCTGGCTGCCGAGGCTGCGTGCGAGGAAGTAGGTTCCGCCCGAATCCGGCACCAGCCCGAGGCGGCAGAACGCCTGCACGAAGCTCGCGGACCGCGCCGCCACCACGAGATCGCAGGCAAGCGCGAGATTGGCGCCTGCCCCCGCCGCCACGCCGTTGATGGCCCCGATGACGGGCTTGGGCAGGCTCCGCAGCCCCAGCACCAGCGGCTTGTAGTTGCGCTCGATGGATTCGCCGAGGTCGACGGCAGCCCCTCCCGGCGCGACCTTGCGGTCGCTGAGATCCTGGCCGGCACAGAAGCCACGTCCCGCGCCGGTGAGGACCACGGCGCGGACCGCACGGTCGTCGCGAATGCGCGCCAGGGCATCCCGAACCTCCTCGTGCATTGCGCCGGTGAAACTATTGAGCTTGTCGGGGCGGTTGAGCGTGACAGTGGCCACGCCTGCCGACACCTCGAACAGGATGTTCTGATAAGGCTCGTTCACAGGGACTCCTCTTGCCGGCCGGATTGATCGACCGGCCGGTCGATGAAAGGGTACGGGAAGCCCCCGGGGAAACGCAAGCGGCAGCGCCCCGGAGCGGGGTCTGTGGTGGGGCAGAACGGCGATCGAACGTCGCCCATTCATGCCTGGGCCTCGTTACACTTCGGTTCGATCCGCCGACGGCCCCGTTCACCTCCAACGCGACTCCCCCCCCCCCCCCCCCCCCCCCCCCCCCCCCCCCCCCCCCCCCCCCCCCCCCCCCCCCCCCCCCCCCCCCCCCCCCCCCCCCCCCCCCCCCCCCCCCCCCCCCCCCCCCCCCCCCCCCCTCCCCGCGGCCCCCCCCCCCCCCCCCCCCCCCCCCCCCCCCCCCCCCCCCCCCCCCCGGAGCCCGCCCCCCCCCCCCCGGGCCCCGCGCCCCCCCCCCCCCCCCCTCCCCCCCCCCCCCCCCCCCCCCCCCCCCCCCCCCCCGCCTCCCCGGGGGCGGGCCAGGGGGGGGGGGGCGAAGACCGTTGCTCCCGGGCGTGGTGTCGGTCTTCTTCCTCTTTCTCCCCGGGGCGGCCGCCGTTGCGTCGGGTGCGCACCCCGTTTTTCCCCGCCGCCTGCACGGGCCCCGTTCGCTGTTCGCCCCCCCGAGGTTCCTTCGGCGGGGGGGGTGGGTTGGTGGGGGCGTTGGGGGGAGGCGCGGTGGTAAACCTGAAATGGCTTCCGTCGGGCCGGAATGTTCCCCCCCTAATAAACGGACGGCGCCGTGGGCGGGGCTTCCCCGTTCCCCCCGGTAAAGTTCTGCCCCCCCGCCGTCTGCCGCTGAACGATCACGTTTCCGGCGGTGAAGCGGCCTTCCCACGTCGCCGTGTGATCCCCTCCGCCGGGGGGATCTTCATTTTACGCCAGTTCCCGGTTCGTGGTTGCCGGTCGGCGCCCCAATACGCTGGCCGCTCCGGGAGGTTGCCGGGGGGGCCGGGGGCGTTGCTCCGGGTTCCTTCGTGAGGCGCGTTCTGGGGGCGCCGGGAATACCGTCGGCTTGCCGGCGCGGGTCGCCCCCGTCCCGGCGAAGCGCTCGCGTTCGGGGGGGGCCGTCCCCCCCCCCCCGTTCTTGGCAAACCCCCCGCCCCGCCGGCCAATGCCCCGCTGAACACCGGCGCGCCTTTGTCGGGGTCGACGCGGGCCGCCCCCGAACAGGAACCCCCCCGCCGGCCCGCGGAGCGCGCGCGGGAACCCGCCGCGGGGGCGAGGCGCGAAACGGGCGGGCCCGCCTGGCCCTCCTCTACCGGGGAGGGCCGGCGGTGCCGGGCCGGCGCCGGCGCGCGCGGGCCGGGCGGCCCCCGGCCGGGGGGGGCCCCCCCCCCCGCCGGCCCGCGCCCCCGGGGCCCGCCCCGGCCCCCGGCCCCCCCGGCCCACCGGGCCCCCCCCCCCCCCCCAGGGGGGCAAAGGAGCGTTGCCGATCTGGACGGGGTCCCCCGATTCGACGACGGTCCTGGCTCCCCCCCAGCAAAATCCTGCAGATCCCCCCGCGCACCCCCCCCCCGACGGCGGGCCCCCGCCCGCCCCCCAGACCCGCGCGCCCCGGCCCCCCCCCCCCCACACCCCCGGGCCGCCCCCTGGCGCCGCCGTGGCGCGCCACCGGACAACCCCACCCCCCCCCCACCCCCCGCCGGCAGCCCCCTCCCCCCCGGCACACCACCGACCCCCGCCAACCCCCCCCCCCCCCCCCCCGCCGGCCGGAACACCCCCACCCCCCGAACAAACCAACCCCCCCCCCACCCCCGCGCAACCCCCCCCGGGCATCCGCCCCCCCCACCCGCCCCCACGGGACACCGACCCCCAACCCAACACCCCCCCCCCGCGCCCGCCCCCCCCCAACCCCCGCCCACCCCCCGCAAACCCCGGCCCCCCCCCCCCCCCCCCCCCCCGCCCCCGGCCCGGGGCCCACCCCCCCCCCCCCAAACCACCGAACCCACCCCCCCCCCCCCCCCCCGGGCGGGGCCCCCACGCCACCCCCCCCCACCGACAACCCCCGAAAAACAAAACCCCCCCCCCCCGCCCCCCACCCCCCCCCGCCGAGGCCCCCCCCCGCCGCCCCCAACCAGATGACCCCCCCGCCGGCCCGGCCCCCCCCCCCCGGGCGCCCCCGCCCCCCCCGCGAACCCCCCCCGCCCACCCCCCGCCCCCGCCCGCCCCGGCCCGCGCCCCCGGCCCCCCCCACACCCCCCCGCCCAGGAAAACGCCCCCGCCCCCCCGCCCGCCGCGCCGCCCGCCGAGACCCCCCCCCCCGCCAGAAGCCGCCCCCCCCCCCCACCGCCCCCCCAACCAACACCGCCCCCCCCCCCCCCGACGCCGCCCCCCCGGCGCCCCCCCCCCCACCCCCCCCGCCCCCCCCGCCACCCCCCCCCCCCCGGCGGCGGCGCGGGCCCCCCCCCCCGCGACGCCGGACCCCGCCGGCCCCCGCGGGGGGAAACCCGCCCCCCAGCCCCGGCCGCCCCCCCCCCCGCCCAGCCGGCGCCCCCCCCCCCCCGGGGCGGCCGCCGCCCCCCCCCGGGCCACAAGGGCCCGGGCCCGCCCGGCAGGGAGCGCCCCCCGAGCGGGCGGGAGCGCCGGCGACGGCGGCCCCGGGGCCCGGCGGCAGGCGGGAGGGCCCCGAGGCGGGCCCCCCGCGCAACGGGGCGGGGCGCGGGCGCCGCCGGGGCGCGGGGGCGGAAGACGGACCCCCCCGAAACACCCGGGGGCCGCGGCGGGGCGGGGGGCGCACCCCGGGCGACAACCCCGCGCCGCCCCCCCCCGGCGGGAGGCCCACCCCCCCGGGAACGGGGACGAACGCCCGCCGCCCCGCGCCCCCGGCCGGGGGGGGCGACAAGCCCCGGGAAGAACGGGCCCCCGGCACCCCAAAGCAGGAACGCCCCGGGCGGCAACGGGCCGCCCGGGCCCCCGCCCCGCCGGGGGGGCAAGACGCGGCCCACGGCGCCCCGCCGGCGACGAACCGCCCGGGCCCGGGCCGGCCCCCCCCGCAGAGGGGCCCGCGCCCCCGCCCCGCGGGGGGCCCGGGCGGGGGGGGCCGCGAAGCGAACCAGGAAACGAACCCCCCCCGCCCGCCGGGGGGGGCCGCCGAGGCGGGCCCGCCCGCCGGGGACCCGAGAAAGACGAGGGCGGCAGGGGCCCCCCCCCCGGGCGAGGGGCGGCGCCGGGCGCGACCAAGAAGCCCGGGGGGCGGGGGGCCAGACGGGCGCCCCCGGGCCGCCCACGAACCCGCCGCGCCCCGAACGCCCCCGGCGCGCCGGGGCCGGGCGGGGCCGCCGCGACCCCGGGCGGGAAGAGCGCCGCCGCCGGGGCCCGCCGCCCCGCCGAGAAACCGCGCCCCCCCCGCCGCAAGAGCCGACCGCACGAAAGCCCACCGAACCGGCGGGCCGCCCGCCGCCCGCCCCGCCCCCGGCGGGGCCGCCGAACCCCGCCCCGGCAACAGAACGGGCCCCCCCCCGGGGGGGGGGCGCCCGCGCGCGGGCCGGCCCCCCCCGGCGCCCGGGCGGCCCCCGCCCCCGGCCGGGGGCCGCCGGCCGAAAGACGGCGGCCCCGGGGGGGGCCGCGGGGGCCCCGCCGGCCCCGAAGGCGGGGGCCGCGCGGCGGCGGGGCCGGAGCCCGGGCGCCCCCCCCCCCCCCCCCCCCCCCCCCCCCCCCCCGGCCCCCCCCCCCCCCCCCCCCCCGCCCCATGCCCTGCTACGAAATCGACGGCGTCCGCCCGGTCGTCCACCCCACCGCCTACGTCCACCCCACCGCCGTTCTGATCGGCGACGTGATCGTCGGCCCCCGCTGCTACATCGGCCCGCTCGCGAGTCTTCGCGGCGATTTCGGCCGGCTGATCGTGGAGGAAGGCGCCAACGTGCAGGACACCTGCGTGATGCACGGCTTTCCAGGCACGGACACGGTGGTGGAGCCGGACGGCCACATCGGCCACGGCGCCGTGCTGCACGGCTGCCGCGTGGGCCGGAACGCCCTGGTGGGAATGAACGCCGTGGTGATGGACAACGCCGTGATCGGCGAATCGTCCATCGTCGCCGCTTGCGCCTTCATCAAGGCCGGCCTGGAGATCCCGCCCCGCTCACTGGTGGCCGGCGTGCCCGCCAAGATCGTCCGCCCGCTCACGGAGCAGGAGATCGCCTGGAAGGGCGAAGGCACCGAGACCTATCAGGAGCTCGCGCTGAGGAGCTTTGCGACCATGAAGGAAGTCGAACCGCACGCCGAGCCGGAAGCGGACCGGCCGCGCGTGAACGTCAAGGCGGCGTTGCCGCTGGTGGAGAGGAAGAAACAGTCGGGGCAGTAGAGGGGTCGGGACTTCAGCCGCCCAGCGTGAGGCCGGACCCGCGGAGGGAATCGATGCCACCCAGGGACTGGGGTGCGGTCGCAAAATCGGACGCCGCGAGGACTTCCCGAACCCGGTTCACGCTCGCGGACATCAGCACGTCGGAACCTCTGGCGTAGGCCAGCGCGATTCCTCCCCCGTAAGCACTCTGATCGACATCGTGGGCGCCGGCATCCAATAGAGAATGCAGCGATGCCCAGGCCGACGTAGCGTGCGTCGTGGCCCACCGATCGTATGCGTCGACGCCTGCCAGGAAGTCGACGAGAAGCACCGCTTCCTGGTCGGCTTCATCGTCTCCGCCTTCGAAGAATTGCAGCGCCATGAGCCGCGTGCGCTCGAAGTCGGAATACCAGTCCTGCAGCGTCACGCCTTCGCCTTCACCCAGGCCGAGTTCGAGATCGTCACCGTTTCGGCGCAACCGCACGTCGTCGTAGCGAATGCTGTCTCCGAGCGAAAGAACGGCCGTCGCCGTTCCGAGGAACGCCACACTATCGTGGCCGTCCCCGCCGTTGAACGCGATCACGTAGCGACCGTGGAGCAGAGAAATCGCGTCCTCGCCGGGACCGGCCGCGATGAAGTCGTTCTGCGTGCTCCCGAATATCCAGTCGTTCCCAGCACCACCCAGGATCAGGTTGTGACCCGGACCGCCGCGCAGGGCATCGTGCCCGCCACCACCGGAGAGGATGTCGTCGCCTTCCCCGCCCGAGAAATAATCTTCCTTTTCCTGTCCGGCAATGTAGTCGTCGCCGGCCTCGCCATCGGCGATCAACGAGTGGTCCGGGCCGTAGATGGTGTCGTCGCCTGTACCGGCACGAACGGCCTCCACGCCGGCCGGCACGACGATCAGATCGTCGCCCGGGGTCGGTGGCGTGAACACCGGAGCGAGCGACGACACGAGCAATGCCGGCGCGTCTTCGTCGGTGCTTGCGCGCACCAGGGAGAGGATCGACGTCTCGGCTCCACCGTCGTCTGCCTCCCGGCCCACGTCGGCGACGGCCAGTTCTCCCCCATACGCTCGGTCGGTCCATTCCGCAATCAGGTAATCGTCGCGGTGCGCGGAGAAGTCGAACGCCTCTTCACCCGGGAACAAGGTGTTCAGCGCTCGAGCACGGTCGATGGCCGCTCGAAGGTCGTAAACACGCACCCGGTCGCCGATGGTCTGAAGCCTTAGTTCGGAGGCAGTCGCCAAGGTCCCGGCACTCAGGGCGACCGTCGTTGCACCTGCGCTGACTTGGACATCGTCTCCCGAAACGTCCATACCGATCGCCATTCGGGCCGAGGCCCCGTCCAACGAGAGGGTCAGCGTCTCGGGCTCGAGATCGATCCGCTGATCTCCATCGGCCCCACCCAACCTGAGGAGGACATGCTTTGCGGTACCGGATACGTCGTTCTCTCCCGTGCCCGGCAGGATGACCGCGCTCGCGCCATTCAAGGTGAAGGCGTCGGCTCCTTCTCCGCCCGACATCAGAAAGAACCCCTGCTGCGCGGTCAGACGGTCGTCCCCCGCGCCACCTCGCATCACCCCACCCCCCTGGTCGAGCAGTCGATCCGCACCACCGCCGCCATCCATCCAGTCGATTCCGGGCCCTCCGTCCATCGTGTCCGGGAGTGATCCACCCACGACGACATCGTCGCCTTCCAGAGCCGCAAGGATGTTCTCGAGATCGAATGCGCCGAACAGGCGATCGTCGCCCGCCGTCGCCGCTCTCTCGAGCGCGCGGCGGCTCACCTCCGCCGCGGCCCAGCGCGCCGTGTTCTCGAAGACGAACGCGGGAACTGGGGAAGGCTGAACCCCATCGAACCAGTTCTGCACCGTGAGAAGCGCGCGTCCGTCGCGCAGTTCCACCTGCAGATCGCGGCCTCGGGCCACGACGTCCAGATCCCACGGGTCCAGGTCGCCGCCGAACCGGACCACCTCCGCATGTCCACGCTCGATCGTCCTGGGTTGCGACTCGGCAGAGACATCGATGCCCGGCATGGCGTCGTAGATGGCGCGGCGGATCTCCGAGACGCCGAGGTCGCTGCCGTCCGCGAATCGGAACCGTTCGAGTCCCGCGCCATATCCACCGACGAGGAACCAGTCGAAGACGAAACTCTGCAGGGGTCGTACAGGTCGACCGGAACGGTCCAGTCACCCGCCAGGATTTCCAGACTTCTTCCGTCGCCCCATGTCGCCCGCAGCACCTCCCAGATCGGTGCATCCGGATCGAACGGCCGTTCTCCTCCGTCGATGACGTAGGCTTCCTCCTCCGCAATACCCAGGGAAGCGGCCGACGCCATGCCGACGTCCCAGCGGATGTGGGCCGGCTCGATCGTTCCAGGAAACTCAAGAACGTCCTGCGCCACCAGCCCCGCTCCTGCAAGTAGCGCATCGTCTCGCGCGTACATGCGCCGCTCCACCGATTCGCCGGGGTGATGCTGGTCGAGCCAGATCTGCAGCAACGCGGCAGGGGTTGCTTCGCCGCCTCTCAGTTCGGCGCTCACGTCGGTGATCATGTCGTGTCCGGCATCTGCGTTTCTGAGCAGATACCGATCGGCCGAAGCGCCGCCATCCAAGCGATCGTTGCCAGGCCCGCCGACGAGAATGTCGCGTCCCGATGAACCGATCAATGCGTCATCGCCCGGACCGCCCAGCAGCGTGTCGTCGTAGCCCGTGCCGGAGAGCCGATCGTTGCCTTCGCCCCCGTTCACGAAAAATCCTTCAGGAGCATCGCCGCCCTCGACGAAGCTACTCCTTTCCGAAGACGGCCCGACGACGTCGTCACCGGCGCCTGCATCGACGATGGCGCGCGCCGAAAGAAGGAGGTGGTTGTTCTGCGCGCCCGCCGTGATCACCTCCACGCGTGTCGTGATCAGGGAGTTGAGCCTGGGAGTGGAAGTGCCATCCACCTCCTCCAGAAGAACATCGCGCTGATAGAGAACGTCATAGCTGACTTCGAACAGCGCTTGACCGGGCAAGGCAGCCTCGGGATCGGCAACGAACTGCCAGTCCGCGCCGATGACCGCGGCCTCTTGTGCTTCACCTGGATGCCGCAATACATCGGCAAAGTCGGTCCACTGCGCCGTCGACTCCGGACGTGCTCCGAAGGTGGCTGCTTCGGAGTTCACGGAGGTCTCGGCGAAATCCAGTTCGCGCCAGAAGCGCGACAACGAGGCCGGCTGATAGCCCGTCCAGGACTGACTTTCCGTCGACGAGCCGCCCATCCCCTTGCCCGAGATGTCGTACAGGTCACGACGGGATACAACGCGCGTTTCGACGGTGGAACCCAAGTAGGGCATCGAAACGTATCGGCCGTCTTGCTGCCTCTCCAGTCCTTCCACCACTGCGAGGCGATCCAGGGCATGGACGAGTCCCCAACGGAACTCGAGTTGCAGCGCCTCGTCGGAATCCCCGTCATGGCCTTCGACGAACCCGGACATCGCGACGGAAGCCCCCGAGTCATCCTCGATCGTCCAGGCGGATGTGTGCAGGGCGTAGTCGCGAATCCGTACGGACTGTTCGTACCCGTCACGTGTCCCGGCAAAGCGAAGGAGAAGATCCGATCCCTCGAGACGCGGAACCAGGGCACCGAAAGGTATGCCGCCCGAGAGCCTGAGGATTCCTCCACCGCCGTCAACCTCCCGGATCTCGTCTCTCCCGGAGCCGAATCCGACAACGTAGGTGTCTGTTCCCGATCTACCCAGAAGCAAGTCGTTTCCCGCCTTGCCCTCGAGACGGTCCTGACCCTCGAGCCCTCGCAACGTTTCGTCCAGGTTTGTGCCGATCAGCGTGTCGTTGCCACCCGTTCCGTTGATGGGCGCCATGATCAGGCCGAGAAGATCGGCTCCGGTCAGCCGGCCACCGTCGTCGAACAGGATCTCCCTGATTCGCGACTCTCCCGCCTCGAAGACCGCGGAGAGTCTCATGAGGTCCGGGGCCCCGGCGATGCCGATGGTCAAGTCACCATTGACGTGGCGGAACAGTTCCATGTCTTCGATGACAAGTCCGGTTCCCACGCGCACCGAGTCTCCCCAGTCAGGAAGCACGGTGTCCTGTCCCGATCCGATTCCGAACAGGTAGACGTCCCCGCCCCCACCGCCCGTGATCCGGTCGTTGCCGGACCCTCCGTCCAGCGTATCGGCACCGCTGCCGCCCTCCAGCGAATCGTTGCCGCCGTGCCCCAGGATCACATCGTCACCGGAGAGACCTCGCAGAGTATCGTTGCCGGCAAAGCCCTCCAGCAGATCGTCATCCGCAGAACCTTGAAACTGCACGGGGTCGTACAGCATCTCCCCGAAGAGATCCGACGCCGTCCACTGCTCGCCATCCGCGAACTCGATCACCATCGTCGAGAGCGAGGCGGTCACTGGCTCCGTCGGCACCGGAACCGATCCTCCTCCCGGGGGAGCGGGCATGTCGTTACCGAAGCGAAGACGTATCGAAATACCCCCCGAACCGTCACCGGCGCCACCCCCGAGGCGAGTCGAGCCATCGGACGGATTCGTCGGTGGCTCCGGTTCGGCGGGCGCCGAAGCAGAGATGACCGGCGCCGCCAAGGCCCGTGTGGGCACGTTGACCAGCGGCATCCCACCCGTCGACAAGCTGGCGACCACCACACCGTTAAGCGTGTGGAGTGTCGCCGCCACACCCTCTCGGGTGGCCTCGTTGACGAACCGGATCACGTTCACCCCGGAATCGTCCACGACAATATCGTCGTCATCGATCAGGTAGAGATCGTTGCCCTCGCCCCCGCGCAACGTGTCGCGTCCCTTACCGGCGACCAGCACGTCATCGCCCGTTCCACCGATGAACGTATCGTTGCCATCTCCCCCGATCAGGTAGTCGTCGTCGGAGCCTCCATCCAGCTGGTCATCGCCGGCACCGCCCTCCAGCCGATCCTGGCCGGCACCGCCCAGCAGCACGTCGGCCCCGTCGCCGCCCAGCAGAACATCGTCACCGGCGACCTCCGGGACCACGTGCGCGCCGTCACCGATGAGGATGTCGGCCCCGGCGCCTCCGTCCAGATAGTCCGATCCTCCTTCGCCCTGGAGCCAGTCGTTCCCCGCGCCGCCTTCCAGCACGTCGTCGCCCTGGATGACCGCGTAGCCGCCGCCCACGACCGCTGCTCCGCTGTCGCCCGTGATGCGATCGTCGCCCTCCTCGCCGCGCAATACATCGTCTCCGTCGTTGCCGGCGACGACATCGTCTCCGCCGCCCCCATGGATCGAATCGTTCCCCCCATAGCCGAACACGGCATCGTTCCCCGCGCCGGCGTGGATGACATCGTGGCCAGCATCCTGCGCGTACACGCTGAAGGCATCGTCGTGTTGTGTGCTCGTCGCCGATTCGACCTGGAATTCGAAAGGTGAGAGCGCCGAAAGATTCCAGAGCCAGCCCCATGAAGCTCCGGCCGGCTGGCTCGTCGGCACAACGGATGAGCGTAGATCCGCGTCACCTGCGATGACATCGTCGCCCGTACCTGCGACGATGACGTCGTCCCCCCTTCCACCGAAGAGCAGGTCATCGCCGCCGTCTCCGATGAGCCAATCGCGGCCCTCCCCGCCACTGAGCCAATCCGAATCCCCGATCCCCAGCCCGGACCGCTCACCGTCGTCGAGTGCCGCCGCAAGTTCCGTCCGGTACGCACCATAGAGGCGGTCGTCCCCATCCTCGCCGTACATCAGGTCTTGACCTACATCGCCATAGACCACGTCCGCCCCGGCTCCGCCTTCCGCAGTGTCGTCGCCGCTTCCGAGATCGATCAGGTCGCTGCCGCCCCAGATGTCGGCGACCCGATCGTTGCCATCGAACGTGCGGATCTCGTCATTGAAAGGCGATCCGAAGAATTCGTCGGCACGCGATGGCTCGGCCTCTGGCCCCAGTACCGGGTTCTGCCACTGGTCCCGGATGACCCCGTCCACGACGTTCACCGGTCGCCGGTCGCCGTTGAAGGACTCGACCAACCCTCCGACCTCGCCTTGATCGGCCAGCGCAATCCCGAAGAGCCCCGTCGCGTAGCCCTCGATCAGCACGGTGCCGGCACCGCCCAGCGCGATCGACAAGGTCGTCCCGGCAATCGTCGCCGTAATCGACGCATCTTCGGTCCACACGTAGCGGTCACCGCGCTTTGCGAACGTTCCCGCAAGAATGCGTCCATCCTCCAGCCGGATGGAACCTCCATCCGCATCCACCGCGATGGTGTCCACATCCCTCCCGACGATGTACTGGTCAAAGCCCGATCCGCCATCCAGCACGTCGCTGCCGGGGCCACCCCTCAATTCGTCGTCCTGATCGCCGCCGAAGAGCCGGTCGTCGCCCTCCCCTCCGTCCAGCTTGTCCAACCCGGCGTCACCATGGAGTTCGTCCGATCCCGTGCCGCCGAGAAGCGTGTCCCGTCCCGAACCTCCCCATAGCTCATCATTTCCGTCGCCGCCTTCGAGCCGATCGTTGAGGGCGCCACCGCGCAGCAGATCGCTGCCGCCACGGCCATACAGCCGATCGTCGCTTGCTCCGCCTTCCAGCACCTCCACTCCGGAATTCGCGTCAGCGCCGAATCTCACGAAGTAGGAAGGCGTTGTTCCCCGCTGGTCCTGATAGGGCAGACCGATATCGATGGTCGTCGCGGAATCGACGTCCTGCATCAGGCCGGGAATGGTGCTGCGGATGAGTCCCTTTGCCTGATTGTTGATGTTGCGGTCGAGAACCTTGGAAAGGAACGTGGCCCGGTCCTTGAGATAAGTCTCGGAGAAGTGCTCGAGCGAATACTTGTCGGCGTCGTAGATGGAGGTCGACGCCGTCAACACGAAAGGACTGAGGAACTCCAGAGCGACTCTATAGGCCTGGCCGAGCGCCGTGTCTTCCTGTGCGCGGTACCGCAGTTGAACCGGGGAATCAGCCTTGCCTACGACGTAGGCCACGGTTCTCTGCGAGATGAGACCGCTGATCCCTGTCTCGCCGGTCCAGGACATCGTCGCCAACGGCTGGATCGTGTAAGTCGTCGAACCAGGTGGCGCTGACGAGCCGTGTGATCTCGTCGATGCGGGTATGGAAGATGTTGCGGAAATCGATGTTGGAGAAGCCGGCGGCATTCGGGTCAAACGGCGTGTCCCTCCGCTCGTCCCTTGCAGTACCGGGAATGAGATTCCACCTCAGTTTGTCCAGAGCGCGTTCCAACGAGTCCGCTTCGTAAGTGGCACTCCCCGCATCGAGCGATGCATTGGCCACCCTATTCGACGCGGCAGCGAAGATCGTTTCAATCTTCTCTTGAGAGATCTGCCCGTCCACCGTCTGGAACAGGCGCATCAGCGCCAGCGAATCGGCCAGCAAGGTGATGCTGTGAGTCGCCATGAAGTCCCGGCTCAGCTTGTCCGTTTCCGATGTGAACGGAACAAAGAAGGGGCCGTAGTAGAGCGGCTGATCCTCTATGAACACGCGAATGCGATGGCTGGGCAGAACGCCCGATAGCGACACGAGCGTGTCGTCATGGTGCGTCGCCATCCCGTAGACGTAGGTGATCTTCGCGTCGGCGACGGGATCGATCGACTGGCCGCTGAAGACCGTCGAGGTGGCGATTCCGTCTGCGTACGGACCGATCACCCTCAGTGCCCAACGATGTCTTGCGCTGAGATAGACGGAGTGCGCTGCTGTGGGCGGATTCGCCGCCTCCTGTTTCGCGGCCTCGTATTCGGCAAGACCGATGGCGTCGGTCGGGCGAACGTTCAGGATCCCCGGTACTTCTGCGTCCGGATCGGCCAGCAACCGGTTGTAGGCATCAATCAATTGCCTGATCGAGTAGCCGCCCGCGATCGCGCCTCTTCCAGAACCATTGAACACCCACGTGGACGACACCCATTCCGGATGAAGTTCCGTCATCACGGAGGCGATGTGACCTCCAAGCGAGTATCCCGTGAAGTGCACCGTTTGCGCGGTGGCCAGCAATCCTCCCGGCCCAAACATCTGCTGGAGCCATTTCTCCGCCGAGGCAAGTTGAGCCCAGGCGAGTCCGTCCAGGAAGATCTCGGTATCGGCACCGCCGATGTCTCTGGCGTCATCGCCGCCATTGCGCTGTTCCATGAACTCGCTGCTGCGGAAGGCAACAGTGAATTCTCCGGAATCGCTGTTGGATCGAAGAACTGTGCCGGAGAAGCCGGAAGGGTCGTTCGGCAAATGAGACACCAACTGGAATCCGTTCGGTCCAACTACGTCCGTAATCATCACATCTACGAATCGCGTCGCACCGGGTAGCAAAGCCGATAACGGAGACGCGTTCGGAAAGACTTCGTAGAGGTTGTTTGCCTGTTCCACACCATCTACAAACACCGTAGGTGATAGGTTGTTGTTTCCGGCAAGGAGCCTGATGGCCTGAGATCGGCGTCACCCGGAGACGGACAATAGGCATCCGCCGTCAGCTGCGTGAGCCGGAAATAGCTGAGTGACGTCTGTTGAGCGGAGTCGAGCGCAGTCATGGCGGATAGGGGCGACCGGAGGGCCTGGCGACTTTGGTAAGAAACCACAAACCGAATTCAAGACTTCTATTCCTGCCCAGTCTCTTGCCGATGCCCTCTATCGCGGAATACTCGGGACAGGCGTTTGGTGAATCCCACCACAACGTGCCGTCTTTCGATTGGCCAGCCAGGACGAAGCCTCTTCGGATGCCCACAATCTCGTTGGTCTTGAGATCTACAACTGCAAGCTCACCTCCTGCCACGGCAAGTTCTCGGTCTTTGGGGCGTCGTATTCCCCGCCAGGTAAATCCGTAGCGGGACAGGAGTCTTACATCCCATTCCATCTTCAAGTCGCTCATGTAACGGCGTCGGTATCCAAAGTACCTCTCGAATCTAGCCCCGTCTGGGCGGGGTACTTGAAGTGACTTGTCATATCCCGAGATGGGCAGCTTCGCATCAAGATCCAGGGGTGCAGATTCGATGTAGGAGTATCCCTTTCTGTCCAGATGCCACTTCTCCGGCGGTAAGACATACGAGAAGAAGATCTGTTGAGTTTCCTCTTCCGCATTGGTCGTCCCGTACGGATCCTCCACCACGTATCGATCCGCCATCTGCTGCAGCGTCTCGTGCTTCCGGGGACGGATCTGGTACAGCCCATCGACATCCTCCACCGTCCGGTAGATGAACTCCCCCGCTTCCGCCTTGCACAATGCCCTCCAGTACTCCACTGGTGTCATGCCTTCCCGGTAAACGCTTTCCACCGGCGGTTCGGGCCACTTCATGGGGGGAACATCGGGATACGGCCAGAGCTCCGGGTTCTCGTTGCGGCGAAGCTTGAAGAGCAGGCAATTTCCGCTGCCCGGGTCGGCCCGTGTACACGCCTTGTACTTCTCCAGGTCGTACTTCTGACCGTACGTGTCTCCCAGAGGGTGGGGACGCGTGTCGGGCTTGGGCGGACGCGAGAGCACCCCGCACCCGGCTGTTCCAGACAGATCGAATAGAAGCAGGGCGAGCCCCATCCACCCGATGCAGGGGGTCGAAGATATGCTGGAGTGCGCCTGCGCTGGCGTGTTTCGTTCCTCTTCTCGCATAACCGTCTCGTTGTACTTGTTGCCGTTCATGCGGGACCGGCCACTCCTCTGGCGCCCGGTCCAGGAGGCGGACAGTGCAAGAAATCCGCCGGTTCTAGGTCTGTGCCGCGCCATGTCCAGGCTTTGTGGATTTGCACACAAACCGGTGGCGTCAAGCGAGCCTGCCCGAATGTGACCCGGCCAGCGGATCCGTCGGACGATACTACGGGTTTTTCCAGCATGGACCGCCGTCAGAGCCCGCGGTCCGTGAAGGTGGGATCGAGGATTGGCCTGTCAGCCGCGGCGACAGTCCGAACGGCCACTCGTCAGATGCTCTTTCTTCTCCGCGTCGCCGGGATTTCCGGGCGGGTCCCTCCTCCCGCCAGGATCAACGACGCCGACTTCCGACGCCTTCCGCCAGCAAACACAGAATCTCGTACATGATCGTCGCCCCCACCAGGGCGGTGTTGCCAGAAGGATCGAACGGAGGGCAGACCTCGACAACGTCACCGCCGACGAGATTCAAGCCGCGCAGACCTCTCAGGAGCTGCTGGGCCTCCCTGGTGGTGATGCCACCGATCTCCGGGGTGCCGGTGCCGGGGGCGTAGACCGGGGTCGAGGCCGTCCACGTCGAAGCTGATGTAGGTGGGCCCATCGCCCACGACACGCCGGGCTTCGGCGATGACCGCTTCCACCCCCATGGCGGTGAACTCCTCGATGAAGATCACGCGCATGCCGGACTCGGCGGAATAGCGCCAGCCGTCGTCCACCCCCTGCGCGCCGCGGATGCCGATCTGCACTGTGCGCCTGGGATCGAGGAGCCCTTCCTCCACTGAATACCGGAAGGGCGATCCATGATGGAACCGGCTCCCGCCCCACTCACCCCAGGTGTCGGTGTGCGCGTCGATGTGGATCATGCCGACGGGACGTTCGCGAGCGATGGCGCGGTAGATCGGATAGGTGATGGAGTGGTCTCCACCGGCGGTCAAGGGTAACGCGCCAGCCTCGTGAATGCGGCGGTAGAAGGATTCGATGTCGTTCAGGACCGCATCGCGATCGAAGATCCTGGAGAACACCACGTCGCCCACGTCCGCCACACGGCAGACTTCGAAAGGATTGATGCGGCTCACGTGGTGGATGCCACGGCACAGGGACGACTGGTTGCGGATCTCCCGGGGACCGTGCCGGGCGCCGGCACGACAGGTGACACCGCCGTCGTAGGGCACCCCGATCATGGCGATGTCCAGACCGGTGGGATCGCGCTGAAGCGGGGTGCGCATGAAGGTGGGGATCTCCATGTAGCGCGGAAGACCCTGGGGGTCGAATTCGTTCGTGGCCATGGCTGCCTCCGACAGGAATGTCGCGTTGCGTTCAGTCTAGCAACGCGCCGGCCACCGCGGCGGCGGACGTCGGCGTCTGTCCGGCTACACTGGGGGAACGGTTCGAAAGCGAAGGAGAACAGCTTGAGCGATTTCGTGATCTACGAGCAGTCCGGGGGCGTCGTCACGCTCACCCTCAACAATCCGGATGAGCGCAACGCGCTCACGAGCCAGGCGCAGTGGGATGCCGTCGCCGATGCGGTCGATCGCGTGCAGGCGGATCTGGAGGTCAGGTGCGTGATCGTCACGGGGGCCGGCAGCGCATTCTGCGCAGGCGGCAACGTGAAGGACATGAAGAACAAGACGGGCATCGCGGCGGGCCACCCGTACGCGATCCGCGAAGGCTACCGCGGCGGCATCCAGCAGATTCCGCTCGCCTTCGAACGTCTGGACGTGCCTGCCATCGCGGCGGTCAACGGCGCTGCCATCGGGGCGGGATGCGATCTTGCCTGCATGTGCGACATCCGGATCGCGTCCGAGAAGGCCAAGTTCGCAGAAAGCTTCGTCAAGCTGGGGATTATCCCGGGCGACGGCGGTGCGTGGCTGCTGCAGCGGACGGTGGGGTTTTCCCGGGCAGCCGAACTGTCATTCACGGGGGACACCCTGGACGCCGCCGAAGCGCTGGCGTGCGGCCTTGTCTCGCGGGTGGTGCCGCCCGATCAGTTGCTCGATGAGGCCCGCAAACTTGCGGACAGGATCGCTGCGAATCCGGGGCCGGCGCTGCGCATGACGAAGCGGCTGATGAAGGAAGCCCGGCACCAGCGTCTGGATTCGCTGCTCGAGCTGTCTGCCGCGATGCAGGCGTTGGCACACCACACGCCGGAGCACGATCGGGCGGTGACGGCATTTCTGGAAACGATGAAGCGGTAGAAACGACACGGGCGCGCCTGCGCACGCCCGTGTTCCACCGGATCAGCCCTTGCGGCTGCGCCTGCGAGCCCACCCAAGCAGACCCAGCCCACCGAGCATCAGACCCCAGGTCCCGGGTTCAGGCACTGGGGGAGGCGGTGGCGGAACCGGGGTGCCGTTGATGGTGATGCGCACCTGATCAGCGAAGTTGTCCGCGTCGTTGCTGTCCACGTAGCTCACTTCGTAACCGAAGCCTTCCCACTCACCGATCGCGGCC